>NZ_WIWL01000032.1:0-2726 GCF_009600105.1 Pseudomonas sp. FSL R10-0056 | reverse complement strand
GCCGTATTGCCGAAGATCACGCCGGAGGATTTGACGCCGAAGAAGTCCCGGGGGGAGGGGTTGTTGGGACGGGTGGGGCTGCAAAGCTATCTTGAGACACCAGAAGGGATCGCTGACCGGCTCAACGCGAAGGTCTTGGAGGCGACCAAGGCATACCGCGCCAAAGCCGCGGAGGCCTCTCAGGCGCGCAAGGAGGCGCAGGCGGCGCGTAAGGCGCTGGATGACCAGCAGAAGGCCTTAAAACCGTTTTTGGATGCTCTCAGGCCCCTCAACGAGGCCGAACGCAAGACCTTAGCGGCTGCAATGACGGTGGACAGCGCGAAGATGGTTCGGATGCGTGAAGCTCTGGAGCAAGAGCGCAAAATTGAGCAGCAACGACAGCGCGAAGAACGGGCCGCCGCGAACAAGTCCAGAACGCCCCCACGGGGTAAGGGTATGGGCCACTAGGCAGGGTCGGGCCTAGGCCTCAGTTTCCATCGTGACTGAGGCCGGGGCCGACGGTCCCCGAGAGCCTTTTCTGCGGTATTCGGTGATGAACTTCACGCGATCACCCTTGAAGAACAAGGCGGGATTAACCCAGAAAGTGGATGGGGAGCGGGGGGCCAGAAATTGCTTGGCCAGCAGCTCTTTGAGGCCCCGCTGAAAGGTCTTTTCGCTCATATCTACGGACCGACCGGATAGCCCATCATTGAACCACGCTAGCTCAATGCTTTCGGCGAAACCCTGACGCATGGGGGCTCGCTCGTATTCCTGCAGGACAAGTTGAAACACCCGAGATGCAGTACGGCCAAGGTCAAATGCAGCGGCCACACCAGCCGCAAAGACTTTTACAAAAGAGGCGTCGTCACGCTCGTCCACGGTGTAAATCGCAGCAGTTTGGCGGACCTCTCCGGTGCGTGTACTCACCAGCTCCTCTGACGTGCCGGTCTTCACGTATCGCTTCTTCACCGTCACCTCAGTGGGTTCCAGTAGCGGGTTGGCTAAGGGGCTGTACTCAAGCTTGCGAAGGTTAATCGTTCCAGACATATCGGAGGCCATTTTTGTCCTTTGGTGAGACACACGTTATGCCCTCGAAAGACAAAAAACAAGCGTATTATGTCTCATAATGTCCTGCGTTTGTCTCGAGAGGTTCTGATTTTGTCTCGAGCTTTCCCGTGGCGTATGGCCCAAAAGGTCGTTTGCTTCTCACTCTGTTACTACGCGCTCTTGATCTGGCTCTTGATGTGGTCTTTGCCCTTGCTCCTGGGATTCAAAGAATCGGGCCGTTCAGCTAGCTCAAGGTGGCACCCAGTGCAGTGACCGTAGGGCGCTGTGCTGGGGGACGCCCAACAAGCGAAGCGCGTTAGCAGCGGTGGTTCAGGCACCGGCGATCTGATCCAGATCCAGCGGCCTTCCAGTCGCTGTGCGCCGACCACTACCGCACAAGGAAGGGAGGTCAGCGTGCGGCTGCTTCGCTCCTTCACGCCGCGCCTCCGGCCTGCGCGCGTTGCTTACTTGCACACGCAGCGCAGGAATTTTCGTTTTGTGTGGTATCAATTTGCTTCCCTAACTACATGAAGTTTTCACATGACCGACTTTTCACATGAGCCTCAATTCACTACTGATAAAAATGGAAATCTTTTACATGCTGAAGCCTACGGGAACCGCATTGAAACGCATCCCGATGGATCTGCAACGATTACTCGTCCTGATGGGACGGTGCTAAAAATTGAAAAAGAAGGGGGTGTCAGTATCGAAAACTTCACTCCTAAATCTTTCGGTTTGGACAATCTCGCTGATCTAAAGAGCTATGTAATTACTGAGGATGACGGGGTAGTCAAACACTCTTTACTGCTCAAGGACGGCGGTACTTACGAGCTCATTTACAATACAGATGGCACCTTCGTTAAAAGCAGTGGCACTAAGGTTTCGATGAGCCTCAGCGTTGATGGTATTGCTACTCTGTCAATGCAAAAGCCTAGCTAAGAACAGCGGTACGAACGAATCTTTGCGAAGCAAAGGTGTAGTGAGTACACCTTTGCTCTTTCGCGTGCGCTCAATCGCTGCCAAGATCGTGCAAACCGCACGATAGAGGCAGCTATGGCATACGCGATTTTGCGCACGGAAAAGCTCAAGACGATGGGCAACATCGGCGGCTCTTTGGCGCACAACTACCGGACGCGAGACACCCCGAATGCGGTGCCTGAGCGCCTGCACCTCAACACACACGAGATAGCTAGTGCCGATGAGGTGAAGGCGGCGATCGTGGCGCGGCTTCCTGAGAAGCGGCGCAGCGATGCCGTGCTGTGCGTCGAGTATTTCATCGGGGCCAGCCCGGACTACTTTGACGGCACAGACGCCAAGGGCGAACGCTATTTCGCCACGGCGGTTGAGTGGCTGAAGGAGCTGCACGGGGCGGATAACGTGGTGGCCACCTCGGTGCACCACGACGAAACCAGCCCGCACCTGGTCGCCTACGTGGTACCGCTCGACCAGGACGGCAAGCTGAACGCCAAAGCGTTCCTGGGTGGCCGAGCCAAGCTGACGGCAATGCAGACCAATTTTGCGAAAGCCGTGGGGAGGTATGGACTGGATCGCGGCCTCGAGGGCAGCAAGGCTAAACACCAGTCGATCCGGGACTATTACGCCAAGGTGAATCAGGCCGAAAACGCCGTATTGCCGAAGATCACGCCGGAGGATTTGACGCCGAAGAAGTCCCGGGGGGAGGGGTTGTTGGGACGGGTGGG
>NZ_WIWL01000031.1:0-3097 GCF_009600105.1 Pseudomonas sp. FSL R10-0056 | reverse complement strand
GCAAATTGCTTGGGTGTTATATGGTCAAGCCTCACGGGCAATTAGTATTGGTTAGCTCAACGCCTCACAGCGCTTACACACCCAACCTATCAACGTCGTAGTCTTCGACGGCCCTTTAGGGAACTCAAGGTTCCAGTGAGATCTCATCTTGAGGCAAGTTTCCCGCTTAGATGCTTTCAGCGGTTATCTTTCCCGAACATAGCTACCCGGCAATGCCACTGGCGTGACAACCGGAACACCAGAGGTTCGTCCACTCCGGTCCTCTCGTACTAGGAGCAGCCCCTCTCAAATCTCAAACGTCCACGGCAGATAGGGACCGAACTGTCTCACGACGTTCTAAACCCAGCTCGCGTACCACTTTAAATGGCGAACAGCCATACCCTTGGGACCGGCTTCAGCCCCAGGATGTGATGAGCCGACATCGAGGTGCCAAACACCGCCGTCGATATGAACTCTTGGGCGGTATCAGCCTGTTATCCCCGGAGTACCTTTTATCCGTTGAGCGATGGCCCTTCCATACAGAACCACCGGATCACTAAGACCTACTTTCGTACCTGCTCGACGTGTCTGTCTCGCAGTCAAGCGCGCTTTTGCCTTTATACTCTACGACCGATTTCCGACCGGTCTGAGCGCACCTTCGTACTCCTCCGTTACTCTTTAGGAGGAGACCGCCCCAGTCAAACTACCCACCATACACTGTCCTCGATCCGGATAACGGACCTGAGTTAGAACCTCAAAGTTGCCAGGGTGGTATTTCAAGGTTGGCTCCACGCAAACTGGCGTTCACGCTTCAAAGCCTCCCACCTATCCTACACAAGCAAATTCAAAGTCCAGTGCAAAGCTATAGTAAAGGTTCACGGGGTCTTTCCGTCTAGCCGCGGATACACTGCATCTTCACAGCGATTTCAATTTCACTGAGTCTCGGGTGGAGACAGCGCCGCCATCGTTACGCCATTCGTGCAGGTCGGAACTTACCCGACAAGGAATTTCGCTACCTTAGGACCGTTATAGTTACGGCCGCCGTTTACCGGGGCTTCGATCAAGAGCTTCGCGTTAGCTAACCCCATCAATTAACCTTCCGGCACCGGGCAGGCGTCACACCCTATACGTCCACTTTCGTGTTTGCAGAGTGCTGTGTTTTTAATAAACAGTCGCAGCGGCCTGGTATCTTCGACCGACAGGGGCTTACGCAGTAAATGCTTCACCTCCATCGGCGCACCTTCTCCCGAAGTTACGGTGCCATTTTGCCTAGTTCCTTCACCCGAGTTCTCTCAAGCGCCTTGGTATTCTCTACCCAACCACCTGTGTCGGTTTGGGGTACGGTTCCTGGTTACCTGAAGCTTAGAAGCTTTTCTTGGAAGCATGGCATCAACCACTTCGTGTTCTAAAAGAACACTCGTCATCAGCTCTCGGCCTTAGAATCCCGGATTTACCTAAGATTCCAGCCTACCACCTTAAACTTGGACAACCAACGCCAAGCTGGCCTAGCCTTCTCCGTCCCTCCATCGCAATAACCAGAAGTACAGGAATATTAACCTGTTTTCCATCGACTACGCTTTTCAGCCTCGCCTTAGGGACCGACTAACCCTGCGTCGATTAACGTTGCGCAGGAAACCTTGGTCTTTCGGCGTGGGTGTTTTTCACACCCATTATCGTTACTCATGTCAGCATTCGCACTTCTGATACCTCCAGCAAGCTTCTCAACTCACCTTCACAGGCTTACAGAACGCTCCTCTACCGCATCACCCTAAGGTGATACCCGTAGCTTCGGTGTATGGTTTGAGCCCCGTTAAATCTTCCGCGCAGGCCGACTCGACTAGTGAGCTATTACGCTTTCTTTAAAGGGTGGCTGCTTCTAAGCCAACCTCCTAGCTGTCTAAGCCTTCCCACATCGTTTCCCACTTAACCATAACTTTGGGACCTTAGCTGACGGTCTGGGTTGTTTCCCTTTTCACGACGGACGTTAGCACCCGCCGTGTGTCTCCCATGCTCGGCACTTGTAGGTATTCGGAGTTTGCATCGGTTTGGTAAGTCGGGATGACCCCCTAGCCGAAACAGTGCTCTACCCCCTACAGTGATACATGAGGCGCTACCTAAATAGCTTTCGAGGAGAACCAGCTATCTCCGAGCTTGATTAGCCTTTCACTCCGATCCACAGGTCATCCGCTAACTTTTCAACGGTAGTCGGTTCGGTCCTCCAGTTAGTGTTACCCAACCTTCAACCTGCCCATGGATAGATCGCCCGGTTTCGGGTCTATTCCCAGCGACTAGACGCCCTATTAAGACTCGCTTTCGCTACGCCTCCCCTATTCGGTTAAGCTTGCCACTGAAAATAAGTCGCTGACCCATTATACAAAAGGTACGCAGTCACCCAACAAAGTGGGCTCCCACTGCTTGTACGCATACGGTTTCAGGATCTATTTCACTCCCCTCTCCGGGGTTCTTTTCGCCTTTCCCTCACGGTACTAGTTCACTATCGGTCAGTCAGTAGTATTTAGCCTTGGAGGATGGTCCCCCCATATTCAGACAAAGTTTCTCGTGCTCCGTCCTACTCGATTTCACTGCAAAGATGTTTTCGCGTACAGGGCTATCACCCACTATGGCCGCACTTTCCAGAGCGTTCCGCTAACATCAATACAGCTTAAGGGCTGGTCCCCGTTCGCTCGCCACTACTAAGGGAATCTCGGTTGATTTCTTTTCCTCAGGGTACTTAGATGTTTCAGTTCCCCTGGTTCGCTTCTTAAGCCTATGTATTCAGCTTAAGATACCTAACTTATGTTAGGTGGGTTCCCCCATTCAGACATCTCCGGATCAAAGTCTGTTTGCCGACTCCCCGAAGCTTTTCGCAGGCTACCACGTCTTTCATCGCCTCTGACTGCCAAGGCATCCACCGTATGCGCTTCTTCACTTGACCATATAACCCCAAGCAATCTGGTTATACTATGAAGACGACATTCGCCGAAAATTCGCTGCTCAATTAAGAGCAATCACAAATTTTACCTTAGCCTGAATAAACACCAGTGAAAGTGCTATCCAGTCTAACTTTCTATTACATACCCAAATTTTTAAAGAACGATCTAATCAAAAGATCAGAAAT
>NZ_WIWL01000030.1:0-3670 GCF_009600105.1 Pseudomonas sp. FSL R10-0056 | reverse complement strand
ACGTGGATGCCCTGGGCATCCTGCGTGCCGGCAACGGCATGCCGATCATGGGCAACGGCGGGCCGATCGCGGTGCCGCCCCAGCAGCAGATCGAAGTCGGCGAAGACGGCACCATCAGCATCCGCGCCCAGGGCGAAGGCCCGCGGGTGATGGCGCAAGTGGACCGCATCAAGCTGGTCCAGCCGGACCTGAAAACCATGAGCAAGGGCCTCGACGGCCTGATCCACACCAATGACGGTCAGCCGGCCCCGGCCGATGCCAATGTGCGGGTGACCTCGGGTTTTCTGCAGGCGAGCAACGTCAATGCCGTGGATGAAATGACCTCGGTGCTGGCTTTGTCCAAGCAGTTCGAGCTGCATATCAAAATGATGAACACCGCCAAAGAAGACGATCAGGCCATGACTCGCGTCCTGTCCATCAGCTAATTACTTGAACGTGGCGCCGAAAAACCGGCGCGCGAGGAGAGCTCCATGCTTCCGGCACTGTGGGTTGCAAAAACGGGTTTGGCTGCACAAGACACCAACCTGACCACCATTTCCAACAACCTGGCCAACGTCTCGACCACCGGCTTCAAGCGTGATCGCGCCGAGTTCCAGGACTTGCTCTACCAGATCAAGCGCCAGCCAGGTGCACAGTCGACCCAGGACAGCGAACTGCCATCGGGCCTGCAAGTGGGCACCGGTGTACGTATTGTCGGCACGCAAAAGAACTTCACTGCCGGTAGCCTGCAAACCACTGAGCAGCCGCTGGACATGGCCATCAACGGCCGTGGTTTTTTCCAGATCATGCAGCCCGACGGAACAACGGCCTACACCCGTGACGGTACTTTCCATCTGGACTCCAATGGCCAGATCGTCACCGCTAACGGCTTTGCCCTGGAACCGGCGATTGTGGTGCCGGCCGATGCCCAGACCTTCACCGTCGGCCAGGACGGCACCGTATCGGTGACCATTTCCGGCAACCCGGCCGCGCAAGTGATCGGCAACGTGCAGACCGCCGACTTTATCAACCCGGCCGGCTTGCAGTCCCAGGGCGGCAACCTGTTCCTGGAAACCGCCTCCAGCGGTGCGCCGCAAATCGGCACCCCGGGCCTGAACGGCTTTGGCCTGACCATGCAAAGCATGCTCGAGACCTCGAACGTCAGCACCGTGGAAGAAATGGTCAATATGATCACCACCCAGCGCGCCTACGAGATGAACTCCAAAGTGATCTCGACCGCTGACCAGATGTTGTCGTTCGTCACGCAAAACCTGTAATTACGTGAAATAGCGGGAGAGCTCATGAAGCGCTTGTTTTCTGTTCTGGCACTGGGCGCCATCACCTTGCTGGCCGGCTGCGTCAGCCCGCCACCGCGGGCCAACGACCCGTACTACGCACCTGTGCTGCCGCGTACGCCGCTGCCGGCTGCCGCCAACAACGGCTCGATTTACCAGGCCGGTTTCGAGCAGAACCTGTACAGCGACCGCAAGGCGTACCGCATCGGCGACATCATTACCATTACCCTTAATGAGAAGACCCAGGCGAGTAAAAACGCCAACTCGGCGATCGGTAAAAACAGCAACACCAGCATCGGCCTGACCTCGTTGTTCGGCAGCGGCCTGACCACCAACAACCCGCTGGGCGGGGGTGACCTGAGCCTCAATGCCGGTTACAGCGGCAGCCGTGCCACCAAGGGCGACAGCAAGGCCGGGCAGGGCAACAGCCTGACCGGTTCGATCACCGTGACTGTCGCCGACGTGCTGCCCAACGGCATCATCGCCGTGCGCGGTGAAAAGTGGATGACCCTTAACACCGGCGACGAGCTGGTACGCATTGCCGGCCTGGTACGGGCCGATGACATTGCCACTGACAACACTGTGTCTTCGACCCGTGTGGCCGATGCGCGCATCACCTACTCGGGCACCGGTTCGTTTGCCGATGCGAGCCAGCCGGGCTGGTTTGACCGTTTCTTCCTTAGCCCGCTGTTTCCCTTTTAGTGATGAAGCTCACCATGCCCAACCTCAAGCATCTGCTGGCAGCCGTGTTGCTGTTGTCGACCTCCCTGGGCGCCCACGCCGAGCGGTTGAAAGACATCGCCAGCATTTCCGGCGTGCGTTCCAACCAATTGATTGGTTATGGCCTGGTGGTGGGCTTGAATGGTACGGGTGACCAGACCACACAAACCCCGTTTACCCTGCAGACGTTCAATAACATGCTGTCGCAGTTTGGCATCAAGGTGCCGCCGGGTTCGGGCAATGTGCAGCTGAAAAACGTTGCGGCGGTGTCCATCAGCGCCGATTTGCCGGCATTCGCCAAGCCGGGGCAGGTGATCGATATCACCGTTTCCTCCATCGGCAACTCCAAAAGCCTGCGCGGCGGTACGCTGCTGCTGACACCGCTTAAAGGCATCGATGGCAATGTGTATGCGGTGGCCCAGGGCAATCTGGTGGTCGGCGGTTTCGATGCCGAAGGCCGCGACGGCTCGAAAATCACTGTCAACGTGCCGTCGGCCGGGCGTATTCCGGGTGGTGCATCGGTTGAGCGGGCCGTACCCAGCGGTTTCAACCAGGGCAACAGCCTGACCCTGAACCTCAATCGCTCGGACTTCACCACCGCCAAGCGTATCGTCGACAAGATCAATGACCTGCTCGGCCCCGGTGTGGCGCAGGCCATCGATGGCGGCTCGGTTCGCGTGACCGCGCCACTGGATCCGAGCCAGCGGGTCGACTATCTGTCGATCCTGGAAAACCTCGAAGTCGATCCGGGGCAGGCGGTGGCCAAGGTCATCATCAACTCGCGCACCGGCACCATCGTGATTGGCCAGAACGTCAAGGTTTCGCCCGCCGCAGTGACCCACGGTAGCCTGACCGTGACCATCACCGAAGACCCGATTGTCAGCCAGCCCGGCCCGCTGTCCAACGGCGAGACCGCCGTGGTGCCGCGTTCGCGACTGAATGCCCAGCAGGAAGCCAAGCCGATGTTCAAGTTCGGCCCGGGCACCACCCTCGACGAAATCGTGCGGGCGGTAAACCAGGTCGGCGCAGCGCCAGGGGACTTGATGGCGATTCTCGAAGCGCTGAAACAGGCCGGCGCGCTGCAAGCCGACCTGATCGTGATCTGAGGCCGACGTCATGGATATGCGTAAGAGTGGCGTAGTCAGTGGCAGCGATTCCGGGGCGTTCACCGACCTGAATCGGCTGAACAATCTGAAAGTCGGCGACCGCGAAAGCGACGGCAATATGCGCAAAGTTGCCCAGGAATTCGAGTCGCTGTTTCTCAACGAAATGCTCAAGTCGATGCGCTCGGCCAACGAAGTGCTGGGCAAGGACAACCCGCTCAACACCCCGGCGGCCAAGCAGTACCAGGAAATGTACGACCAGCAATTGTCCGTGACCCTGTCCCGGCAGGGCGGTGGTATCGGCCTGGCCGATGTGTTGATGCGCCAGATGTCGAAAAACAAAGCTGCGGTGCCGGGGGAGGCTGCGGCGACCACGGCGCTGACTGCCGAAGCCAAAGCCCCGGCCGCCACCACCGTCGACAGCCCTTTTGTGCGCTCCAGTGGTCAGCGTCCATTGTGGGCTTCGCGGGTCGCCATTACGCCGCAGGCAGCTGGCGGCGGCCATCAGAATGACATGGTCGGCGACTTTGTGTACTCGCGCTCCTTCGTGATGATGGTTGAGCTGGGCTCGAT
>NZ_WIWL01000029.1:0-3678 GCF_009600105.1 Pseudomonas sp. FSL R10-0056 | reverse complement strand
CCCCGGGGCTGGCCCTGCCCGCTCCGCCCCGGGGCTCGGTGGCCGGACTCGGTGCCTACCCGCAGACCCCGCAGGTGAGCAATCTGGACGACGGCCGGGGCGGTTTCAATGGCGGTCAGCGCATTGACCGGGTCAGTTATCGCATCGAGCGCGAAGGCGATTTCGAGCTGCCGGCAATCCGCGTCAAATGGTGGGACAGCGTGAACCGCCAAATCCGTTTCGGCGAACTCCCGGCCGTCACCTTCAAGGCCACAGCCAGCAGCAGCTACACCCCGGTGTTCTCGATCGTTGACGACCTCAGACAAATGGGCCAACCCACCCGGCTGCGGCTGCCCGCCACGTTGCTGGTTGGCATCGGGTTATTGCTGCTGGCCGTTGCCCTGTCTGTGAACCGGCGGCGCTTGCTCCACGCTTTCAATGCCATGCGTCAGTGGAAACACAACCGCCCGCCGCGCAAAAACTATGGTTTGCGCCCGCTCAACCCAAGACATGAAAAGGACTTCCAAAAATGAATAAACAAAAAACTGTAGCCGTGGCAGCGAGCCTGCTCGCGAATGGCCTTCGCGAGCAGACTCGCTCCCACTGGAGCAAAAGGATCTCGGCAAGAACGGCAGCGACTCTGCTATTCGCCCTGCCCCTGTTCGCCCTGGCTGCCGACCCGTTGCCCTCCTGGAACCAAGGGCCGGCGAAAAAAAGCATCATCGAATTTGTCGAGACGGTTACCACGCCAGACAGTAAGGGCTTTGTACAACCCGAAGCGCGTATCGCCGTGTTCGACAACGATGGCACCCTGTGGAGCGAGCAACCTGGTTATTTCGAGGAGCTGTTTGCCTTCGACGAAATCAAACGCATGGCCCCCCAACACCCGGAATGGAAAGACCAGCAACCGTTCAAGGCGGTGCTGGAAAACGACCACAAAGCCCTGGCCGAAAGCGGCATGGAGGGCCTGCTGAAAATTTTCATGACGACCCACGCAGGGCTCACCACCGATGAGTTCCGCGACAACGTCCAGCGCTGGCTAAGCAGCGCACGCCACCCCACCAGCGGCAAGCCCTACACCGAGATGGTCTACCAGCCGATGCTGGAAGTGCTGGCCTACCTGCGCAGCCAGGGATTCAAGCCCTACATCGTGTCCGGCGGCGATACCGGCTTTATGCGCGTATTTGCCGAAGAGGTCTATGGCATACCGCCAGAGCACGTGATCGGCTCCACGTTTGTCACCGAATACCAGGTCAAGGACGGCAAACCGTCAATCCTGCGCACCGCCAAAATTGCCCACAACGATGACGGCCCCGGCAAGCCGGTAAGTATCGACAGCGTGATTGGCCGCCGACCGATCCTCGCCTTCGGCAACTCCGACGGCGACCTGCAGATGCTCCAGTGGACCGCCGCCGGCGACGGCCCGCGCCTGATGGGGCTGGTGCATCACACCGACGCCAAACGCGAATGGGCCTATGACAAGGACTCGAAAATCGGCCGCCTGGACAAGGCGCTCGATCAGGCAAAACAGCAGGACTGGACTATCGTCGATATGGCGTCGCAATGGCGACGGATCTACCCGTTCGAGACCAGTGCCAACGAGCAACAGCAATAAGAAAAACAGCCGTCAGCAGTGCACCAACCAGGTCAACAAGGAGCAAGTTGCATGACTCGAACAGCCAAGTGGTTCCCCCGGCTAGCCCTCGTGGCGGCTTCGGTGATGGCGTTGTCCGCCACCGCCGTGGCCGCCGAAAAACCCAATATCCTGGTGATCTTTGGTGATGACATTGGCCAGTCCAATATCAGCGCCTACTCCATGGGTGTGGTGGGCTACAAAACCCCCAACATCGACCGGATTGCCAAAGAAGGCATGATGTTCACTGACTACTACGCAGAGAACAGCTGCACCGCCGGGCGCTCGTCGTTTATCACCGGGCAGACGCCGCTGCGCACAGGCCTGTCCAAAGTCGGCATACCGGGAGCACCGGTAGGCCTGCAAAAGCGCGATATCACCATCGCCCAGGCGCTCAAATCCCAGGGCTACGCCACTGCACAATTCGGTAAAAACCACCTGGGCGACCGCGACGAGTACTTGCCGACCAATCATGGTTTTGACGAGTTTTTCGGCAACCTCTACCACCTCAATGCCGAGGAAGAACCCGAACGCCCGTACTGGCCCAAGGATGACCCGGCTTTCGTCAAGGCCACCTCGCCCCGTGGCGTGATCCACAGTTTTGCCGACGGCAAGATTGAAGACACCGGGGCCCTGACCGCCAAGCGCATGGAAACCATCGACGACGAAACCACCGCGGCCGCGCAGGAGTTCATCGAAAAGCAGGCCAAGGCCGACAAGCCTTTTTTTGTGTGGATGAACACCACGCGCATGCACGTCTTTACCCACGTGCGCGACTCGATGAAGGGCCAGAGTGGTATGCCCGGCAACGAGTACGCCGATGGCATGCTTGAGCATGACGGCGACGTCGGCAAACTGCTGAAAACCCTCGATGACCTGAAAATCGCCGACAACACCATCGTGGTCTACACCACCGACAACGGGCCGAACCAGTTCTCCTGGCCGGACGCGGCCACCACGCCGTTCCGGAACGAGAAGAACTCCAACTGGGAAGGTGCCTTCCGTGTCCCGGCAATCGTGCGCTGGCCGGGGAAAATCAAGGCTGGCGAAGTGAGTAACGAGATGTTCTCGGGGCTGGACTGGTTCCCGACCCTGCTCGCGGTGGCTGGCGATGCCGATGTCAAAGACAAGTTGCTCAAGGGCTGGGCCCCGGTGGCAGGTGGCAACAACTTCAAGGTGCACCTGGACGGTTTCAACCAGTTGCCGTACCTGACCGGCGAACAACCCAAGGGCAACCGCAACGAGTTCTACTACTTCAACGATGACGGCATGCTGGTATCGATGCGTTTCGACAACTGGAAAGTGGTGTTCTGCGAGCAACGCGAACCGGGCGGTTTCAAGGTCTGGAGCGAACCTTTCGTATGCCTGCGGGTGCCGAAAATCTTCAACCTGCGCATGGACCCGTTCGAACGGGCTGACGTGGTCTCCGATCAGTATTACGACTGGAGCACGAAAAACGTCTACTTGAACGAACTGGCAATCATGAAGGCGGCCAACTTCCTGGAAACCTTCGTCGATTACCCGCCAAGCCAGAAGCCGCCAAGCTTCAGTATCGATCAGGTACGGGCAGCGGTAGACGCCAAGATTGCGGAAAAAATGAAAAATCAGCCAGCGCAGTAAACCTGCCCTGTGGGAGCGGGCTTGCCCGCGATTGTCTCGACGCACTGCATCTGTCAGATCGCGCCGCCTCCATCGCGAGCAAGCCCGCTCCCACACGGGGTAACGACTCCTTCCCGAATTCCTTCTGCACAAGGCTCCCGCGCAATGCCGTCACCCTTACCGCCCAGCCGTACTGCATTGTCTGCCACTGCCTTGCTGCTATTTATTTCCGGTACTGCCGCCCTGATCTATCAGGTGCTGTGGATCAAACAACTGTCGCTGGTGATCGGTGTCGAGGTGTACGCCATCACCACCGGCATCAGCGCCTTCTTTGCCGGGCTGGCCCTTGGCGGGCTGCTGTTTGGCCGCTGCGCCGACCGCCTGGGCAAACCCTTGCTGTTGTATGCGGGCCTTGAAGTCGGTGTGGCCGTGCTCGGCATCGGCGCCACGCTGGGGCTGGGTATGGC
>NZ_WIWL01000028.1:0-3806 GCF_009600105.1 Pseudomonas sp. FSL R10-0056 | reverse complement strand
ACCACGACCACCGCCACCTGGGCCACCCCCGCCGAGTTCCCGAGCATTGACCACAAAGACCTTCTGCGTATGGTCAGGCCCGGCCTCATCGTCTCCGCCCTTGACTTCCCGAATCACATCGAGCAGCTTCAGACCGGTTTCGACCGGGTCCAGTTTGGTATCTGCAGCGCCCTCGCCCTCCGGCGCTTCATCCTTGCGACCGAGCAATGCATTGAGGCCTGCCGAGACCAGCGACTTGACCGCGTCCCCCTTGCCGTCCCCATCATCGTCACCACCACCCAGTGCGTCCTTGGCGTTGGTAACAAAGACCGACTGCACACCGGCGCGACCTGCACCGCCACCGCCGCCCAATCCGCCCCGGGCCAGATTGACCAGCCCCCGGCCGATCTTAAGCGCGCCCAGCAGACTGGTCACGACGCTGGCACCGGTGGCCAGAGCCGTCAGCCCCATCACCAGCTTGGGCGACTCGTCCGACAGCTTGGTGATGCCCTTGACCACCGTAGTCAGCCCAGAGGCCACCGCATCTGTGACCGGTCGAATGGCATCGCCCACGCTGCGCATAGCGTCGTTGCCTGCCTGAATCGTCTCGGCCCATTTTTGCGACGAGGTGTCGCGCCGTTCCGACAGGTTTTTGTCCAAGATCCCAGAGGCTCCGGACGCCTCGCTTTTTAGCTGCTCGTATAGCGCCTTGTTCTGCACATAGGCCGTCAGCGCCGACTTGACCTGCATGTCGGCAAAGATATCGCCCGTGCGCAGCGCCTGCTCCAGGCTGTTAAGCATGGCCTTGGCTTTTTCCGGGTTCGCCTCCTTGCTGATCCGGGCCGTGGCCTCGGCCATCTGCGCCGCTTTCTTCGGGTCCGTCGCTTCGATGTAGCGCTTGGCCAGGCCGAAACTGGCCTCCAGGGTCGACATGCCCCCTTGAATGCCGGTGTTGAGCGAGCCCTGGTAATCAATGCCAGCCTTCTTGTACGCGTCCACCACCTCGCCGGAACCGATTTTCTCCATCCAGTTCTTGAGGTTGTTGGCCGCCTCGTCGGAGGTGCCGGCGGTTTTCATCTGCACCTGGAGCATCGCGCCCAGTTGCGTGACGGCATCCATGCCGGTGATGCCCTGCTTCTGCATGCTCGCCAGCAGCTGCGGAAACCAGCGCGCCATGTCGCTAGCCTCGAAGCTGCCCGCCTGCCCTTGGAAAGCCACCGCCTCCAGCGCCTTTTCCAGCATCTTGGGGTCGGTGATATTGGCGTTGCTTTGCAGCGCCTGGATCATCTTCGCGGTGTCGACGCCGGATGAACCTTGCCCCACCACGAACTTGGCCGCCACCGGCGCAAACTCCATGGCCTGCTTCAGCTCCATGCCGGCGCCGACCAACTGGTTGACCACGTCGGCCACGTCGTTGCGACCCATCCCGATGTCTTTCGACGTCTGAATGATGCTGCGCGACATGGCGCCTTCCTGGGCCGATCGGGCCACGCCGGCCTTGATCGCAATGTCGCGGATGATCGCCTGATAATCGGCGCTGACCTTGCCCGTGGCCGCCACCAGGCCGGTGGCCACCACACCCTGAGCCACGCCCGCGCGCAGCTTCTGCTTGCCCTGATCGATCTGGCCGATACCCTTGGCCTTCAATTCCGCGCTGCGCCCGGCCCGGCCCAACCGATCGTATTCCTTGGCCAGCCGGCCGACCTCGACGCCTTCCTTGCGCAGCACGCCGAGGTTTTTCTCCAGCCGATTCAGGAGCGCGGTCGCGCCCTTCTCGCCGGCAGCGTGGGCCTTTCTCCATTCATCGCGCAGGCGCATGGTTTCGCCAATCGTGCTCTGCAGCACCCGCGCCTTTTTGCCCTGCTCGCTCAGCTTCTTGACGCGACTTTCCACGTCTTTGAAAGCAGCGCCCACGGTCGAGCTGACCGCGCCGCCGATCACCAGGCCGAGCGCCATTTTGTTTGCCATAGGATTGCCCTGTTACGCGTAACGGAGGGAATGGCTCAATCCGTGAGCCACCACAGCATGCGATTGAACGGCATGGCCTCGATTTCGCCGGCCGAGAAGTGAAACTCCCGGGCCAGCTGCTTGGCCGCCGCCTTAATCGTTGTAGGGGTAAGGTTCATCATCTTCGACCAGGCGAAAATAGCCGGCCTGCAGGCGGTTGTAGTCGACGACCGTCATCGCGCCAATGTCCTTGTCACCCGCCTGGGTCAGGGAGGCGAACAGGATCAGCTCGCGCTTCTCGGCATCCCCACCCGATTGCACGGTGGCCAGCTGCACATCCTTGACGGTCGGTGCGCGCAGGCTGACCCGATTGACTTTGATCTGGTTGATTTCAACCGCCCGGCGCAAGGTGATGGTGGCCCCTTCCTCGGTCAGTTCCAGCCAGCTTGGCAACTTCTTCATAGTGGTCATGTTCGGTATTCCTTAGAGGCCCAGGGCGTTGCGCACGTCGGCCAGTTGGTCCACGCCGTCAATGACGCGCACAGAGTTGATCGGATCGATTTCAAACATCACCCGCCCGTCGATTTCGAGCTTGTAGTAGGTGACGTCCACGGTGAACTTGAACTCGGCCTTGGCGCCGGCCGACCATTCGCCCGGGTCCACTTCGCGCAGACCGCCGCGCAGGGTGGCCACCACGGCGGTGGTCGCGCCCTTCAGGCCCTTGAAGGCACCCCGAAACGAGGCGTTGAACCCGGTCTGGTCAAAGGCGCCGACGTACTTCAGCACCTCACGACGGATGCCGTTGGTGGCAAAGCTGGCTTCCAGCTTTTCCAGGCCCATGTCCATGCCCACCGGTGCATCCATGCCGCCGCCGCGATATTCCTCGGTTTTCACCGACACCTTGGGCAGGCTCAGGCTCGGTACGTCGCCCTGCAGGCTCATACCGTCGACAAACATGTTGGTGTTGAAAAGGGTTTGCGGAATCATTGAACGCCTCCTTAGGCTTCCAGAACTTCAGTCAGCCACTGGTTAGTGACCTCGACTTGGAAAATCGGGTTTTCCGCCGGCGGTACGTCGGTGAAACGAATGGTCCAGTACACCTTGCCCTGCTCGATCTGGGTGGCGGTGGTCTTCTCCAGGTCGGGATAGACCTCGAAGTTGATCACCGCGCCCAGGGCTTTCAGATCGCGCATGAAGGCGTTAACGGTCTCGGTCACGTCCTTGACGTAGGTCTTGGTGATGCCACGGTCCACCGCCCACTTCATGCCCACCTGAATCGCGTCCATCACCATGTCGGTGGTGCGCACCCGGGTGACAAAGGACCACTTCGAATCGGCCGACAGGGTGCGGTTGCCCCACAGGCGATAACCGCCATCGCGGATGATGGTGGTGATGCTGGCCGCGTTGAGCAGGTTGGCCCGGCAGGTTGGATCACCGTCCAGGTACTCGATCGGGCGCACCGTGCCGGTGATGCCGGCAATTTCCTTGTTCGACGGTGACGCCCAGAAACCAAAGCGCGCATCGGTTTGCGCGAACAGGCCCGCCGCGATCGCCGAGGCCGGCACCGCCTCATCCGCATTGGTCACCGTGCTCCACTGCTTGACCGCCGGGTCGACCATGTACAGGCGCTTGCTGCCGAAGTTTTCGGCGTAGGCAATCGCCGCCTCATCGGTGGTGTTCGGCCCGTCGATAATGCCGATGGCCTTGAGCCGGCCCGCCAGCACATCCATGGCGGTGGCCACCGCCTCGGTGGCACTGTGCTTGGGCGCGATCAACAAACGCGGCTGCAGGTTGAACAGGCTCTTGCCGTCCAGCAGCGCCTGCATGCCGGTGCGCTTGCCGTCAGCCGCCACCCCGCCAATGATCGAACTGGTGAGCAC
>NZ_WIWL01000027.1:0-3857 GCF_009600105.1 Pseudomonas sp. FSL R10-0056 | reverse complement strand
GGTTGGCGCGGGCGAGGCGGTGCTGCTGCTGGCGCCGGGCACTGAATTGTTGATTGATGGCCAGCGCGGTCGCCTGCACGTCTCCCCGGATGCCGACGCCTTGCAGCGTGCCACCCAGGAGCGCGACAGCCGTGAGCAGCGTTTGCTGGCAGCCTCTGCCCAGCGCCACGAACTGGCCGTGACCCAGGATGGTCATGCGGTTGAAGTGTTTGCCAATATCGGTGAGAGCAAGGGCGTCGCCACGGCAGTGGAGCAGGGCGCCGAAGGCATTGGCCTGCTGCGCACCGAACTGATTTTCATGGCCCATTCGCAAGTACCGGATGAGGCGACTCAGGAAGCCGAATACCGTCGTGTACTCGACGGCCTGGCTGGCCGGCCGCTGGTGGTACGCACGCTGGACGTGGGCGGCGATAAACCGCTGCCGTACTGGCCGATCGAGAAAGAAGAAAACCCGTTTTTGGGTGTACGTGGCATTCGTCTTACGCTGCAACGGCCGCAGATCATGGAAAGTCAGTTGCGCGCCTTGCTACGTTCAGCCGACAACCGCCCGCTGCGTATCATGTTCCCGATGGTGGGCAGCGTGGCCGAGTGGCGTGCCGCCCGCGACATGACCGAGCGTTTGCGCCTGGAAATTCCAGTGGCTGACCTGCAATTGGGGATCATGATCGAAGTGCCGTCGGCTGCCTTGCTGGCGCCCGTGCTGGCCAGGGAAGTGGACTTTTTCAGCGTCGGCACCAACGACCTGACCCAATACACCCTGGCCATCGACCGTGGCCACCCGACCCTGTCGGCCCAGGCTGACGGCTTGCACCCCGCGGTATTGCAACTGATCGATATCACCGTGCGTGCGGCCCATGCCCATGGCAAATGGGTGGGCGTGTGCGGCGAGCTGGCGGCTGATCCGCTGGCCGTGCCTGTGCTGGTGGGCCTGGGCGTGGATGAGCTGAGCGTTTCGGCGCGCAGCATCCCCGAGGTCAAGGCGCGGGTACGCGAGTTGAGCATGGATCGTCTGAAAACCCTGGCCGCCGAAGCGTTGAGCGTGGGCAGCCCGGATGAAGTTCGTGCGTTGGTGGAGGCGCTCTGATGGCCCGTATTCTGACTGTCACCCTCAACCCGGCACTGGACTTGACCGTGCGTCTTGGGCAACTGGTACCGGGGGAGGTTAACCGTAGCCCGCTGATGCTGACCCATGCTGCCGGCAAGGGCCTGAACGTGGCGCAAGTACTGGCCGATCTGGGCCACACGCTGACGGTAAGTGGCTTTTTGGGTGAGGACAATGCACAAGCATTCGATGCCCTGTTCAAGCGTCGCGGTTTTGTCGATGCCTTTATCCGTGTGCCGGGCGAAACCCGCAGCAATATCAAGCTGGCTGAAGACGATGGCCGCGTCACCGACCTCAACGGGCCGGGGCCGCAGGTTGACGCACAGGCGCAGCAAATCTTGCTCGATACCCTTGAGCGCATTGCTCCCGGGCATGACGCGGTCGTGGTGGCTGGCAGTTTGCCCCGAGGCGTCAGCCCGCAATGGCTGCACGATCTGCTGCTGGGCTTGAAGGCTCAGGGCCTGAAAGTGGTCCTGGACACCAGCGGTGAGGCCTTGAAGCAGGGCCTGGCAGCGGGGCCGTGGCTGATCAAGCCCAACACCGAAGAACTCAGCGATGCTTTGGGCCGCGATATCAGCGACCTTGCAACCCAGGTTGCAGCCGCAACCGCTTTGCAGGCACAGGGCGTTGAGCACGTGGTGATTTCCCACGGTGCAGAAGGCGTGAACTGGTTCAGCCGTGGGCCGGCCTTGCAAGCGTTGCCGCCCAAGGTCAGCGTCGCCAGCACGGTGGGTGCGGGCGACTCGCTGCTGGCGGGCATGGTCCACGGTTTGCTCAGCGGCCATAGCCCCGAGCAGACCCTGCGCACCGCCACTGCCATTGCGGCAATGGCCGTTACTCAGATCGGTTTTGGTATCAGCGATGCAGCGCACCTGGCGACGCTCGAAAGCGGCGTTCGCGTTCGCCCCCTGACAGAAGAATAAAAGGAATCCACATGAAATTAGCCATTGTGACGGGCTGCCCCAACGGCATGGTGACCAGCGTGCTGTGCGCCCGTTTGCTTGATGCGGCGGCTCAGCGTCAGGGCTGGAGCACCAGCGTTGAAGTCCACGACCCCAAGCACCCTGAACGTCAGTTATCGGCGGCGACCATAGATGAAGCCGAGTGGGTGTTGCTGGTCAGCAGTACGCCGCTGGATATGCAGCGTTTTATCGGCAAGCGTGTGTTCCAGAGCACGCCGGCCCAGGCCCTGCAAGATGTAGAGGCGGTGTTGCAGCGTGGCGTGGAGGAGGCCGAGGTCTACGTTGCACCTGCGCCAACAGCTGCAGTTGAAAACGCGCAGAAAGCTCCAAAAATCGTCGCCATCACCGCCTGCCCGACAGGCGTGGCCCATACCTTTATGGCAGCCGAAGCCTTGCAGCAAGCGGCCAAGCGCTTGGGCTACGACTTGCAAGTCGAGACCCAGGGTTCGGTAGGCGCGCGCAACCCGTTGAGCGCCGAAGCCATTCGCGACGCCGATGTGGTGTTGCTGGCGGCGGATATCGAAGTGCCGACCGAGCGTTTTGCCGGCAAGAAAATCTACCGTTGCGGCACAGGCATCGCCCTCAAGCAAGCCGAAGCCACCCTGAACAAGGCGTTGAGCGAAGGCAAGCAGGAGAGTGCCGCCGCTGCGGGCGGGGCGCCTGCCAAGCAGGAGAAGGCCGGGGTCTACAAGCACCTGCTGACGGGCGTGTCCTTTATGCTGCCGATGGTGGTGGCAGGGGGGCTGCTGATCGCGCTGTCTTTCGTATTTGGCATTGAAGCTTATAAAGAGCCCGGCACGCTGGCGGCGGCGCTGATGCAGATTGGTGGCGATGCCGCATTCAAACTGATGGTGCCGTTGTTGGCGGGTTATATCGCCTACTCGATTGCCGACCGCCCGGGCCTGGCGCCGGGGATGATCGGCGGCTTGCTGGCGAGTACCCTGGGTGCGGGCTTTATCGGTGGGATTATTGCCGGTTTCATCGCCGGTTACTGTGCCAAGGCGATCAACCGTTATGCGCGCTTGCCGCAGAGCCTTGAGGCGCTGAAACCGATTTTGATCATCCCGTTGTTCGCCAGCCTGTTTACCGGTCTGGTGATGATTTACGTGGTGGGCAAGCCGGTTGCCGGAATGCTTGAAGGCCTGACCCACTTCCTCGACAGCATGGGCACCACCAACGCCATCCTGCTGGGTGTATTGCTGGGCGGGATGATGTGCGTAGACCTGGGCGGGCCGATCAACAAGGCGGCCTATGCGTTTTCGGTGGGGCTGCTGGCTTCGCAAAGTTATGCACCGATGGCGGCAACGATGGCGGCGGGCATGGTGCCGCCGATTGGCTTGGGTATTGCCACGTTCCTGGCGCGCCGCAAGTTCGCCCAGACTGAGCGTGAGGCGGGCAAGGCTGCACTGGTGCTGGGGCTGTGCTTTATTTCTGAAGGTGCAATCCCGTTTGCTGCCAAAGACCCGCTGCGGGTGATTCCGGCGAGCATCGTGGGGGGCGCGTTGACGGGGGCATTGTCGATGTACTTCGGTTGCAAGCTGATGGCACCGCACGGTGGCTTGTTTGTATTGCTGATTCCAAACGCGATCAACCATGCGCTGCTGTACTTGTTGGCGATCGTGGCGGGCAGCTTGGTGACGGCGGTGGTGTACGCGGTGATCAAGCGTCCGGAGCCGGTTGAAATGGCGCTGGAGACGGCCAAAGCATAAATCAATCCCCGCTCCCACAATGTCACCGCAAATCCAGTGGGAGCTGGTTCGCCTGCGATGCAGGCACTGGGGTCTGTCAGGCAA
>NZ_WIWL01000026.1:0-4639 GCF_009600105.1 Pseudomonas sp. FSL R10-0056 | reverse complement strand
TCCAGACGCCGAAAAAGTAACCAAAAAGGCTTGCCCCGGCGTACGGCCTTCGCTGCGCTCAGGTTCCCTCGCTCCGGCTCTGCTCCGTGGGCCCGCCGCCACGGGCCATCCTTGGCCCATCGCGGCTCTCCCGGCATCCATGCCGGTCGACCCACTCCTCAGAACCTCCTCTCGGCCTCCCGAAGGGGCGGGCAGATCAAAAGCACTGCGTCCCGAGGCGGCCGACCGGCCGGCCTGTTCGGTTCGCGTGTACTGCGCAATCTCTGTAGATACTCTGTTGCAGGTCAAGCCCTATTTGTGGGAGCGAGCCTGCTCGCGAACGACCTTCGCGAGCAGGCTCGCTCCCACAGTTGCAGTGTTCCTCGGCAGCGGCTACAGAAACTACAAGCTCACGTTTTTTCGGGATTTTTCTCACAGGTTTGCCAATTGCTGGGGCGAGGGGACGACGCTTATAGTCGGTGTTCGCCGATAAGGCGGCCGGGTTTGGCGACTTGGAACATTTTCAGAAATATGTGCAATTGCTATATAAGACAGAGCGTGTATTTATACGCGCTGTGCTTTATGGCAGCTGTGCGTGGGAGATCTTCGGGTCTGCCGGGTTCTGGGAATGACCGGTTCGCCAACCCGCGTACAGCGGCCACTTGTTTTTGTTTGGCGACGAAAACGGCTGGCTAAAACATATAGCATCTGAGGTTTAACCATGACTCATTCCCCGTTCATCCCTCTTACTGCCATCGATTGCACCATCCCTGCTTTATTGATCGACCGCAACGCGCCCCTCGACGTACTTCATGCCAACGCCGCCGCTCGCGTACTGGCCGTCACGCAACTGATGGAATCGTTTTCCAGTCGGGAAGTGCAAGAGGCTGACTCTGTAGATCTTAGGCATATGGCTACTGTTTCGGCGCAATTGCTGCGTGATGGGTGTGATTTGCTGGATGTGCTGGGCTGGCGGTTGAGGCCTGCTTGATAGCGTTTTTATAACTGATGCATTGAGTACATAACCGATATTCGCGTTAAAAATCGCAGCCTTGTTCCTTCGGCAGTGACGACAGGGGATTGCGCAGTAAATGTGAACCAAACAGGCCGGCCGGTCGGCCGCCTCGGCGTAGTGCTTTTGATCTGCCTGCCCTCCCGGGAGGCCGAGAGGAGGTTCTGAGGAGTGGGTCGACCGGCATGGATGCCGGGAGAGCCGCGATGGGCCATGGATGGCCCGTGGCGGCGTGCCCACGGAGCAGAGCCGGAGCGAGGGAACCTGAGCGTAGCGAAGGCCGTACGATGGGGCGAGGACTTTTTGGTTCCTTTTTGGTCCTTCAAAAAGGGACTCGCCGTAAGGGCGAAACCAATATTTCAGTTAGACGCACATGCCGGATATGTACGCGGTGGGCCAGTTAATGTGCAACGTACCTTTACTGTTGCAACGCGACTTTATCGTCGCACCGTGTCGCCTGCATCGCGAGCAAGCCCGCTCCCACAACATCCCCTTACCTGGCTCCCGGCTCAAATCATCGCCCCCACTCTCTCCGGCAGCGGATCTGTTTGCGTCACCGGTGCTGACACCACCCGCCGGATCGCTTCCTGCGCCCTGAACGCCAGCACGGCCCGCTCTTGTGCCTGGCTGGCAATGGGCTCCAGCAGATGAATCTCAACGTCGCTCTGCTCATGGCTAAACAGTCGCAGCAGATGTGAGAGCAAATCGTCATTGCCAATAAACGGCGCTATCGCATCGACCTCGCCATTGCGCAAATAGCGGATGGCTACAGGTTGCAGTGGTACCCGGCTGTCAATGGCCGCCGACAGCAACCGCCCATGAAAGGTACGCACCGAGCACCCATCCGTGGTGGTGCCTTCGGGAAACATCAGCAGGGGTAGCGGCTGTTGCAGGTGACGGGTCATTTGCTCACGAATCACCTGGCTGTCTCCCGCACCACGGCGGATAAACAAACTGCCTGCCTTGGCCGCCAACCACCCGGCCACCGGCCAGCCACGCACCTCGGCTTTGGACAGAAATGACAGCGGGGCCAGTTGCCCCAGCAGTGCAATATCGGTCCAGGACACGTGATTGCTCACCCACAGCATCGGCGTTGCCGGGATTTCCCCGACCACGGTGACGCGAAAGGGCAGGGCGCTGCTCAGGCGTGTCATAAAAAACTGCGACCAGCGCTGGCGGCGATCCATTGTGCTGTTCAGGCCCAGGCGCTCCAGCAGCCCGAACATTCCCGCCATGCCCAGCCCCAGACTGACCACCCCGAGCACCCGTGCCACCCGGGCATACCGGCGCAAGCGGCGCATCACACGGCCGCCTTGAAGTGACGCGCATAGCGCGGGCACAGTTCATCACGCTTGAGCAGGATGAAGACGTCGGCCACCTGAAAGTCTTCATCCCAGCAGGGCTCGCCGCAAATCCTCGCGCCCAGGCGCATATAGGCCTTGAGCAGCGGCGGCATTTCCGTGATGACGTTGCTGGGCACTTCCTGCGCCGGCAGCGGATTTTTCGGCTCGGCGCGTAGATGCTCCGTACACAAGTAACGCTCGCGCAGACGCTGCATGATCGCCCGGGCCTGAATGCCACCATCCTGCATCGGGATGCTGGCGCAGCCCATCAGGTAGCGATAATTGCCCTGGTTAAGGACTTCGGCCAGTTCACCCCACAGCACGGCGATGGTGCCACCATTGCGGTAGGCCGGGTCGACGCAGGTGCGCCCGATTTCAAGCAGCGGCCCCTGCAGGTTGGCCAACCCGTGAAGGTTGAACTCTTCTTCGCTGTAAAAATGGCCGATACGTTGTGCCGCGCTGTGATCCAGCAGGCGGGTGGTGGCAACCAACTGGCCGCTATTGAGATCGCGTACCCCGATATGTTCGCAATAAGCGTCATAGCCGTCCTCGTCCAGCCCATGTTCGGCGCTTTTGAGTTTGGCCTTCAACTCGTCGCTGAACACACGAAAACGCAGGGTCTGAGCCTCGCGCAATGCCGCGGGGCCGAGCAAACGCTCAGCCTGCAAGCGACGTTCTGGAGCGGTGTCGCGGATACGGGCGATCTGGGACATTGCGAATCTCCGTGCAGGCACTGTGCCCGCTCTGGGTATCTGCCAATCGACTGAGGTGTGCAACTTCAGGCTAAGCAGGTGCAATGTCACCACTGTGACGTTTGGATGATGCTTGTGTGACAGGGGGGCGGGAGGAACTGTCGGTAGCGCCTGACGTCTCAAGAGGGTGAAATAAGTCCTGCCAAAACCGCTCGCCGGGTTTAATGTTCACCCACGTTTATTGGTTGATGAGTTTTTATGCTTAAAGCGCTGTTATCTTCTGCCTGTGCCTTGTTGCTGAGCCTGGGTGTGAGCCTGTCTGCCCAGGCCAACTGGTACCTGGACGGTGAGTCGTCACGGCTGTCATTTATCACCACGCAAAATGCCAATATCGCCGATGTGCACCGCTTTCTGGTCCTGCATGGCAAGGTTGACCGCAAGGGTCTGGCGCAATTGCGTATCGAGATGGACTCGGTCAACAGCTCAGTGCCACTGCGTGATGAGCGCATGCGTGACGTGTTGTTTGATTTCAAGCACTTCCCGGAAGCGCAGATCAGCGCGCAGATCGACCTGCAACCGATCAATGACCTGGCCTCCGGTGCGCAACTGGAATTGCGCTTGCCGGTAACGGTCAGCTTGCGCGGCAAACAGCACACCTATCAGGCCGAGCTATTGGCCACCCGTCTGGATGAACGACGCTTTCAGGTCGTGACCCTGGAGCCGCTGATGCTGCAAGCCGAAGATTTTGGCCTGCAACCGGAGCTTGAAACCTTGCGCAAACTGGCCGGGCTTTCGGCCATCAGCTTTTCAGTACCGGTGAATGCGGTGCTGATTTTCACGGCCCGTTAAGATGGCCGGCGCAGTGTTTGGCTGGCGCAGTGACAATAGTTTTGAGTTGCTGATCGACGGGCCGCAGTTTTTCCCGCGCATGCTGGCCGTCATTGAACAGGCTCAGGAGCAGATCGATCTGGAGTTGTATCTGGTTGAGGCCGGTGACTGTGCCGAAACCATCGTCCAGGCCCTGGAACAGGCGGCCTGGCGCGAGGTGCGGGTGCGTTGCCTGTTTGACGCCTACGGAAGTCTGGGATTGGGCCCGGCGTTGCGCCGCAGGCTGATCGAAGCCGGGGTTGAGCTGCGGCATTACAACCCGCTGAGCTGGCGCCGTGGCCTCAACAATCTGTATCGCGATCATCGCAAGCTGTTGTTGGTGGATCAGCAATTGGCTGTGGTGGGTGGCACCGGCGTCACAGATGAGTTCTGGCGCCCCACTGAAAACAGCTGCGACTGGCATGAGGTGATGGTGCAGATGCAAGGTCCGCTGGTGCTGGACTGGCAGATGCTGTTTGATCGCCAGTGGCGGGCCAATATCAGCCGCAAGGCCTGGAAACCGGCGACCCACTTCGGCCTGGCGCGCTTGCCCGGTGTGCCCGACGAGGCTGAGGGTATGGGGCGCGTGGCCTACGCCGATGCCCATCAACATCGCGATATCCTGCAATCGCTGGTGCGCGCGATCAACAGCGCCAAGCAGCGCATCTGGCTGGCCACGCCTTACTTTCTGCCCACCTGGAGCGTGCGCCGTTCATTGCGCCGGGCGGCGGCGCGGGGTGTCGATG
>NZ_WIWL01000025.1:0-5183 GCF_009600105.1 Pseudomonas sp. FSL R10-0056 | reverse complement strand
CGGTCACCAGCCTGCCGCGCGCCTTGCTGCTGGGGGCACTGTGGGGCTGGCTGCCCTGCGGGCTGGTGTACAGCACGCTGATCTGGTCCGCCAGCCAGGGCAGCGCAGTCGACAGTGCATTACTGATGCTGGGGTTCGGGCTGGGCACCTGGCCCGTACTGCTGGCCACCGGCCTTGCCGCAGAACGTGTTACCGCAGTGCTGCGCAAACGCAGCGTGCGCATGGCTGGAGGATTACTGGTGATCCTGTTCGGTATCTGGACCCTACCCGGCCCGCATCAGCACTGGTTGATGGGGCATTAGACAGAACCCGTGGGAGCGAGCTTGCTCGCGATGGCATCACCGCGATTTGCCTGACAGATTGCGTCGCCGGTATCGCGAGCAAGCTCGCTCCCACAGGTGCACTTGCCAATCACAGCTGTTGATGCAAATCAAGATGCTACAACGACCCACCCCCTAGAATCCGGAGCATTGCCAGCCATCCCAGGGGAATGCCCGCATGCTCGACGCCATTCGTTGGGACCCAGAATTGATCCGCCGCTACGATCTTGCCGGACCGCGCTACACCTCATACCCGACAGCCATGCAGTTCAACAGCCAGGTCAGCCCGTTCGACCTGCTGCACGCCCTGCGCGAAAGCCGCAAGGCTCTGCGCCCGCTGTCGTTGTATGTGCACGTGCCGTTTTGCGCCAATATTTGCTATTACTGCGCCTGCAACAAGGTCATTACCAAAGACCGTGGCCGGGCCCAGCCCTACCTGCAGAAACTCGAGCAGGAAATCCAGATGATCGCCTGCCACCTCGACCCCAGGCAGAAGGTCGAGCAACTGCACTTTGGCGGCGGCACCCCGACTTTTCTTAGCCACGACGAATTGCGCCAACTGATGGCCAAGCTGCGTCAGCAATTCAATCTGCTGGACGACGACTCCGGCGACTACGGCATCGAAATCGACCCCCGCGAAGCCGACTGGTCGACCATGGGCCTGTTGCGTGAACTGGGCTTCAACCGTGTCAGCATCGGCCTGCAAGACCTCGACCCGGACGTGCAAAGGGCGGTCAATCGCCTGCAAAGCCTGGAAGAGACCCGGGCAGTGATCGACGCTGCACGCACGCTGCAATTTCGCTCGATCAATATCGACCTGATCTACGGCCTGCCCAAGCAGACCCCGGAAGCCTTTGCCCGCACCGTTGAAGAAGTGATCAGCCTGCAGCCCGATCGCCTGTCGGTGTTCAACTACGCGCACTTGCCTGAACGCTTCATGCCCCAACGACGCATCAACACCAGCGACCTGCCCTCGCCTGCCGCCAAGCTGCAGATGCTGGAGCGCACCATCGAGCAACTGACCGGCGCCGGCTACCGCTATATCGGCATGGATCATTTCGCCCTGCCAGACGATGAACTGGCCATCGCCCAGGAAGAATCAACCCTGCAACGCAACTTCCAGGGTTATACCACCCACGGCCATTGCGACCTGATCGGGCTTGGTGTCTCCGCCATCAGCCAGATCGGCGACCTGTACTGCCAAAATGACAGCGACCTGGCCAAATACCAGCACACCCTGGCCAGCGGCCAGCTCGCCACCAGCCGTGGCCTGGTATGCAATCAGGATGACCGTATCCGTCGCGAGGTCATCCAGCAGATCATCTGCAATTTGCACCTGCCGTTCGCGACCGTGGAGCAGGCGTTCAATATCGACTTTCGCGGCTATTTTGCCCCTCAGTGGCCGACGCTCAAGACCATGGCCGCCGACGGCCTGATCGCCCTGGACGACCAGCAACTGACTGTGCTGCCTGCTGGCAGGCTGCTGGTGCGCTCGGTGTGCATGGTGTTCGACGCTTACCTTGAGCAACAAACCCGTCAGCGCTATTCGCGGGTGATCTAAGGTCGCAAACACGACCTCTACAGCATGAGATGAGTGCCCTGGCATGGTGCGGCTGGTCTAGCCCCCCCACGCTGGGTTACCCTTGCATCTTATGTGTGTTTTCCTACAAGGATTTAAGAAATGTCCGAGCCAGTAAAAGTGCGCGCTCACACTCAGGCACAGTGCAAGGATTGCAGCCTGGCCCCACTCTGTTTGCCACTTTCGTTGAACCTGGAAGACATGGATGCGCTGGAAGAAATCGTCAAGCGCGGCCGCCCACTGAAAAAAGGCGAGTTCCTGTTCCGCCAGGGCGACACGTTTGGCTCGGTTTACGCGGTACGTTCCGGCGCACTGAAAACCTTCAGCCTGAGCGACAACGGTGAAGAGCAAATTACCGGCTTCCACCTGCCCAGCGAACTGGTCGGCCTGTCGGGTATGGACACTGAAACCTACCCGGTATCGGCCCAGGCGCTAGAGACTACACCGGTATGCGAAATCCCTTTCGAACGTCTCGACGAACTCTCCGTGCAACTGCCGCAACTGCGTCGCCAGCTGATGCGTGTAATGAGCCGCGAAATCCGCGACGATCAGCAAATGATGTTGCTGCTGTCGAAAAAAACCGCCGACGAACGTATCGCCACGTTCCTGGTCAACCTGTCAGCGCGTTTTCGTGCTCGCGGCTTCTCGGCCAATCAGTTCCGCCTGAGCATGTCGCGCAACGAAATCGGCAATTACCTGGGCCTGGCCGTTGAAACCGTGTCCCGCGTGTTTACCCGCCTGCAGGAAAACCAGTTGATCACTGCCGAAGGCAAGGAAGTGCATATTCTTGACCCGATCAAGCTGTGTGCCCTGGCCGGTGGTTCGCTGGAGGTTTGACACGGCCTGACGGGTTATACTGGCGCGCTTAACGCTCCCCAGGACAGCCCGATATGGTCTCCGACGATTTTTGCCTCAAAACCCTGATTCGCCCGGTTATTGATTTCCCCAAGCCGGGCGTCATCTTTCGCGACATCACCCCCCTCTACCAGTCGCCCCGCGCCATGCGCGTGATCGCCGACAGCTTTATCGAGCGCTACGTCGAGGCTGACTTCAGCCATATCGGCGCTATGGATGCCCGCGGCTTCCTGATCGGCTCGGTACTGGCCCACCAGCTCAACAAACCGCTGATCCTGTTTCGCAAACAGGGCAAATTGCCCGCAGACGTTTTGGCCGAAGGCTATCAGACGGAATATGGCGAAGCGTTTCTGGAGGTTCACGCCGACAGCCTGTGCGAGGGTGACTCGCTGCTGATCGTCGATGACCTGATTGCTACGGGCGGCACGCTGATTGCGGCAGCCAACCTGGTGCGACGCATGGGTGCGCAGGTGTTTGAAGCAGCGGCCATTATCGACCTGCCCGAGCTGGGCGGTTCGCAGCGCTTGCAGGATTTGGGTGTGCCTACTTTCTGCCTGACGGAATTTTCGTTAACCGAGTAATACCGACACGTGGGAGCGGGCTTGCTCGCGATGCAGGCACCGCGGTTCAACTGAATACCGCGGTGCCTGCATCGCGAGCAAGCCCGCTCCCACAGGAGTCCCCTCTCCCCTGCAATCGCAGTCAGAGCGTAATCGGTCGACGCCCCGAGAACGAGTGCGCCAAAGTACCGCCATCCACCAGTTCCAGCTCGCCACCCAGCGGCACACCGTGGGCGATACGCGAAGCGATCAGGCCTTTGTTGCTCAGCAACTGGGCGATGTAATGCGCAGTGGCCTCGCCCTCAACCGTTGGATTGGTGGCCAGGATCACCTCCGCAAACGTACCCTGCTCTGCAATACGCGCCATCAATTGCGGAATGCCTATCGCCTCAGGGCCTAAACCATCGAGCGGCGACAAATGCCCCTTGAGCACAAAGTAACGGCCGCGATAACCGGTCTGCTCCACGGCATACACGTCCATCGGCCCCTCGACCACGCACAGCAAGGTGTCATCCCGGCGCACATCGGCACACTGCGGGCACAGATCGTCTTCGGTCAGGGTTCTGCACAAACGGCAATGCCCCACACCTTCCATCGCCTGAGTCAGCGCCAGGGCCAGGCGCGAGCCACCACTGCGATCACGCTCAAGCAATTGCAACGCCATGCGCTGGGCGGTCTTTTGACCCACGCCCGGCAAGGTACGCAAGGCATCGATCAGTTGGCGAATCAGAGGGCTAAAGCTCATAAGGAAAGGTCCGACAAAACAACGAGACGCGGTTTATACCCTCGGTGTGAGCTAGCGTCAAATACCCGTAAAACAGGCAAAAAAATGCCAGGCTCATGGCCTGGCATTTCAGATGCCTTAGAACGGCATCTTCATGCCCGGCGGCAGTTGCATGCCGGCGGTCACGCCAGACATTTTGTCCTGGCTGTTGGCTTCGATCTTGCGCACGGCGTCGTTGACCGCTGCGGCGAACAGGTCTTCCAGCACTTCGCGGTCGTCTTCGCTCACACCTTCCAGCAAAGTCGGGTCAATGCTCACCCGCTTGACGTCATGACGGCCGGTCATGACCACAGTGACCATATCGCCACCCGCCTTGCCGGTGACTTCAGCATTGGCCAGCTCTTCCTGCATCTTGGCCATTTTTTCCTGCATCTGCTGCGCCTGCTTCATCAGGCCGGCCATGCCACCTTTCATCATGGGAATCACCTCAAACGTTATTTGGACAATGCACCCGCAATCAAAACGACTGCGGGCTGTAAGTTTCTGCTCTGGCGTTACGACACTTGAGCCTGAGCCACCTCTAAAGGTTGAATCGTATCTTCGCGTACGGCCGCACCGAACTGCTCGACCATCTGCCGGACCACCGGGTCAGCATGGATCGACTCTTCGGCCAGACGCTGGCGCTCTGCGCGAAAACGCGAAGCCGCCTGGGCCGGGGTTTCCTGCTCCGGCTTGACCAGCTCAATCGTGACTTTGAGTGTACGCTGAGTGAACTGGTTCAGTGCATCGTTGAGTCGACGCTGCTGGGTCAGGTTGAACAACGCGCTGTGGGCCGGGTCCAGATGCAACAGCCAGTCATCACCGTCAACCGCAATCAGCGTGCAGTTGGCACCAATGCTGGCGGTCATGCCCGACACCGGTAATTTGGGGAACATCTCCAGCCATTCAAGGGCCAGACCGGTCGCCGGCATCGCCGCAGGCAGCGGTTCGGGCGCAGGCGCTTGCTCGCTGGCATGCTCACTGGCCAGCTCGTCGAGGTAGCTGTAGGCCGCCGAATCCATGTCCGGCTCAATGTAGTCTTCGTCCAGGGGCGGCTCGTCGTCACGATCCATGCCCGACACCGCTGCGTCCACCTGCTCGACGGT
>NZ_WIWL01000024.1:0-5556 GCF_009600105.1 Pseudomonas sp. FSL R10-0056 | reverse complement strand
ACGGGTGCCGGGCGCACTGGCGCTCAATTGCTCCACCGCCAGCTCGCCCCGTGGCGCGGGCAAAGCCATGCGTTGCGCCCGAGCCGGATAGCTGTGCAGCAAGGCTTCGAGACGCTGATAGGCCAGCCGCGCCGAACTCCACTGTTTCCACACGCCAATCAACTGATCGATGGGGCTCAACACCCGGCCCATCAGAATGGAGCCGGCAATCATCATCCCGGCCGTGATCTGCCCCTGCACCGCCAGCAAGGCACCGAGGCCAAGCACCAGGGATTGCAGTGCCAGGCGCACGCCCTTGGACCAGGCACTGACGGTGGCGGTTTTTTCGCTGGCCAGATTCTGCTGCGCCAAAAAGGCCGTGTGCTGCGCCAGCCAACGCCCGCGCAAGGTATCGAGCATGCCCATGGCCTCAATGGCCTCGGCATTGCGCAGATGCGCGCTGGCCTGCTGGGTGGCCTGCACCGACAACTCGCTGGCGGCCTTGAGCGGCGCTTGGGAAACGCGCTGATTGACCCATGCCAGAATCATCAACAGTACCGCGCCGCCCAAGGCCAACAGCCCCAGCCAGGGGCTGAACATAAAGATCACAAACAGATACACCGGAAACCACGGCGCGTCGAAAAACGCGAACAGCGCATTGCCCGTCGCGAACTGGCGCAGGCTGGTGAGGTCATTCAACGCCTGCGCTGCTGCCGGACTGCCGGTGCGCAATTGCGCCTCGAAAGCGGCGTCGTAGACGCGCTGATTCAAGCGCATGTCCATCTGCGTGCCGAGGCGGATCACCACCTGGCTACGCACCCACTCCAACGCCCCCATCAGGCCAAACAGGCCGAGGATCATCAGCGTCAGCATCAACAGGGTCATTTGATTGCCCGATGCCAGCACCCGGTCATATACCTGCAGCATGTACAGGGCCGGGGCCAGCATCAGTAAATTGATCACGGCCGAGAACAGGCCGATATTGAAAAAAGCACGTTTGTAGGCCGTCAAGGCAGCCAGCATCTCGTTGGCTTTGGGCCGGGTCATGGAAAGGTTCCGAGGATATGGGCCGAAAACCCTGTGGGAGCTGGCTTGCCTGCGATGCAAGCGGCGCGGTCTGACTGCCAGACCATGCCGATGCCATCGCGGGCAAGCCCGGCTCCCACAGGATTGGAGTTCACTGAGGTGGGCGGGAGTTACGCCGCCAGTGCCCAGTCCTGAGCCACATCCAGCACGCCCACCAGGCTGATATCAGCCGCCAGTGGTGCATCGGCGTGAGCCAGGCCAGCTGCCGCCAGTTGGTCGAAGGTTGAATCGGTGCTCAGGCCGAACCCGCTCAGCAGGTTGTTGAGCACGCCTTCCAGACCCGATACGTCGCCTTTCATCAGGCCGTAGATCACGTCCTGAACAGCGTTGCCCGCACGGCCGGCATCGCTGGCGGCAGACAGGTCGAGGCCGTTGAAGGAGGCGGTGTAGTCGCCCAAGGTAAAGTCGCTGCCCTTACCACCGCCAAGCACTTCACCCAACTGCACGTTATCCAGGTTGCCCCACAGGTAGTGGTTCATGTTGTCGCCCGCAGACAGTTTCGGGTTAAACACGTAGTTCAAACCATTATCCGTATTGCTCTCAGCCACAAAGGCGTATTTCGAACCATTGGCACCCTGAGTTGCATACTGCTCGCCTGTCATTGCACGACCACCGGTGTTGAAACCACCGGTATTCACTGTGCCATGATCGGCAGTGCGGAAACCGGTCGACCATTCGCTTAACACATCCTTAACCGAAATATCGCCGTACAGAGAGTTGTAAGTTACTGAGATAGTCATATTTACTTTCTTCCATTGATAGATTTAGTGACAACCTGCACACGTCTCCGTGCTTTTGCTCAATACGAGCAAAATCTTTAACAACGACAGAATCGCTGTTTTTTAAAATTTGTATTCGAGCATTCCGCTCAATGTACGACCCCGAGCCAAACTCAAGTTATTGGCATCGCCCATGGCAACGAAATATGCCTCATCAGTGGCGTTCTCCAGCACTAACGTGAGGTTCACATCATTAGTGGGCCAGTAACTGGCATACAGGTCATACACACTGTACTTAGGCCAGGTCGCTTGCTCGATACTGTAATAGTTATGGGCATTCATATCGGCACCGTTACCGCGGCTATAGCGCAAACGAATACCCGTGTCCAGGCGTCGCTCCAGAAAGCGTGCACCAGCGGTTAAAGATCCCCGGTCTGCGGGCATATGCGCCGCGCTGCCCATGATCCCGCCGCACGCGACGTAGCTGTTGCTTTTATCATCATCCAGGTACTCATACTCGCTCACTTTTCTAAAGCCCATTGTCCCATCCGGCTTTACATAACGCTCCAAATAACTCTTCAGGATTTTTCCGGCTTTTTTGGCGCCCCCAAGATAGTGATCATTTGCACAAAAATCGTTAGCACCAATCATATGGGTGTAGCTTAAATTGGTATACGCACGCCCCATATCATAGTTGAGCTGATACTCAAGCCCCCTAAAACGGGTATCATTCAAGTTATTAACGTATGCCAGATCACCAAAATTATTTGATGCTTCAGGCAGCGCGATACCGTACTGCATAAACGTAAAGTTCTTGATTCGGTTATCAAAATAAGAAACCTTCATACCCAGACGGTCATTATTAAAAAATAACGACTCTTTAAATATATTGAAGCCGACTTCCCAGTCTCTGGATTCCTCTGCCTTGAGAAAGGGGTTTGGGAACACCCGTTCAGGGGCATTGCCGCCATGAGGCCGCCCCGTCATCAATACTTCGGTCACCGCCGGTGGGCGCCATCCCTTGCCCCAACGTGCATACAACTGAAGCCAGTCCACACCCGGCTTGATCGCAAGACCGAACGTCGGTGAAAACTGGCCGCTCTCTTCGTCCAGGTCGTAGGTATCTTCGACACGCTTTGCCGGATCCAGATTAACCACCGGCACACCATTCTCATACCGAATGATTTCTTGACGATACAGCGTCATCCCCGTCTTGCCTTCAAGACGATAACGGTCATAGCGCAAGCCACCATTGAGGGTCAGCCAGTCGTTGTAGTTGTACTCCAGATTGCTGAACAGGCTGGCCATAGTGCGTTTGCCAGAAGGGTCGGCACCATCAACATAAGGTTTTACCGCTTCACTCAAGGCCGCAACTTTATTGCTCTTTGGCTTGAAGGTGTCCTGGTACATCTCCAGGCCATAATTCCAGGTCAAAAGACCGTAGGTATCGAAGTTGAAGCGTGAGGTGTTCTCGCCTTGCAGCCCCCAGGTATCGGTACGGAAATAGTCCTTGTACGGGTCGTAGTTGTTCCTTACTTCGCTCGTCTGGTGCCCGGCGTTGGAACGCACCAGTTCAGTGGTGACGTAATACAGCTTGGCCTTGAAATCGATCAGTTCGTTGTCGGGATTAAAGCTGTAGTCCAGCCCGAAGTTGGCGGTGCCCAGATTGTTCTTGCTATGGCGGACGTAGTCATAGTCCGTCTCGTTGTTGATCGCGTAGGTCCATGAATCATTGCTGTCGCTGTCGGTATTCAGATAGCTCAGTTGTACACGCTGATCATTGGGCAAGTTGAGGCCGAACTTGACCATCTGCGAGCGCGTCACGCTGCCTGCATCCCCCACCTCATTGTTCAGCCAGTTGTTCCAGGCTTCGCGGCGAGTTTTTTTGACGCGGATTTCATCCCCCAGGTTGTCAGCGTTTTGCCGGCCACTACGGTAGTTGCCGAAGTGTCGTTCACTGTAGGCAAACAAGGCATCGCCAATGTCGTTTCCAATGGCGAACACTCCACCACCGTTGAAATAAGTACCGTTGCCCAATTCACCGATACCGCTACCTGCCCGGATACGTCCGCCGAACTCTTTGCCATCTTTCAAAAAATCACTGGCTTCGATGGTTTTAAAGGTGGCGATCCCCCCGAGTACTGCAGCACCGCCCATGCCCGACTGAGTGCCTTTATCAATTTCAATACTTGAGATCATCTGCGGATCGATCAGCATCACGCCATTGCGATGCTGGTGACCATTGACGCTGAAGTCCTGGCGCATGCCATCAACGTTCATGTTGACCCGGCCATAGTCCTGAAGACCCCGGATATTGACCGACAAGCCTGGGTCGCGTTGGTCTACTGCGGTGTAGACACCGGGGGTTTCTTCGAGCATGTCGGCTGTGTGGCGGGGGGCGCGCTTGTTGATTTGCTCGCTGGTAATCACGGACACCCCTTCAGGCGTCTGATAAACCCAATCCGCCGTATTACCCTCACTGGCCGTCACCGAGGTGGTGCCCAGGGCCAGGGCGCCGTTGTGTTCGCCGCTGACGCGGGTCAGGGTGATCTGCCGTTCGCCGGTAAAGCGATATTCCACCGGGTTGTTGCCCAGCAAGCGCGCCAGGCCTTCCTGCACGCCAAGGTCGCCATTCAGCGCCACGGAGCTCAGGCCGCGCAGCATCTGGCTGTCAAACAGCACTTGCAGGCCCGCCTGTTCGGCGAAGACTAGCACAGCCTTGTCCAGCGGCTGGGCCGGAATATGGAAGGCGATAAATTCTTGCTGAACGGCGCTGCTGACTTTTTCTGCGGCCTGCACCGGCATTTGCGCCGCCAACAGGGCGACAATCCCGACATGAACTGCAAAGGCTAACCGACTTGCGGATTGCACCCCTTTGCGCTGACTACCCATCATTTTTATTTTCCCCAGGCTTACGAGCTGCTTTGCGAATGAATCTCAATAGCAAGACGTAAGATGGGGGAAAAGTCAGTAAAGGTTTTTGCGATTAATTTTCAAAAAGCGCTGCAGAGCTTTGTGGTGGCTCAATACACCAGGCTCACGCCCGCCAGTTCGACGCGCTGCACCTGCAACTCCTGGGTGAGGGTGTGCAGGGCGCTGTCGAGCATTTCGAGGCGGAATACGCCGCTGACCTGTCGACTGGCCAGGGCCGGGTTGGCCAAGATGATCTGGCCGGGGCGATAGCGGTTGAGCTGCTCGATCACATGGCCCAATGGCTGGCGGTCAAATACCAGCACACCACGGCGCCAGCTGGTGGCTGCGCTCAAGTCGAAACCGGGCAGTTTTTCTACACCCTGCGCTGCGCTGTAGCGGGCGCTCTGGCCCTCCTCAAGGGTTTGCTGCGCTGCGCCTTGGGCCGGCGGTGTTTGCAGGCTCACGGCAACGCTGTGTTGCAACACGCCGACCCAGGCCTGATCGCGGCTTTCGCGGCCCACCACAAATTGCGTGCCCAGCGCTCGGGTGCGCCCGCCCGCACTTTGCACCACAAAAGGCCGGGTTTCGGCTTCGCCCATGGGCGCCACGTCAAACACCGCCGAACCCGCCAGCAGGCTGATACGCCGCTCGCCAGTGTCGTAGTCGATGCTGATGGCACTGGAGGCATCCAGCTGTACCGAGCTGCCGTCGTCGAGCTGAACCGTGCGGATTTCTCCCGCACCTGTGCGGTAGTCGGCCTGCATCTGTATCAGTATCGTCGGGCCGCTAAACCAGCCAACTGCGACTACCAACGACAGCACTGCCGCACGTCCGGCCCAGCGCAACGGCCGTCGACGTC
>NZ_WIWL01000023.1:0-5880 GCF_009600105.1 Pseudomonas sp. FSL R10-0056 | reverse complement strand
TTTGAACGGCTGCCGTTTTTTGAAAGCACCTATGGCTCAGCAGTCGAAAAATAGCGGCCTACTTCAGACCATCCCTATGGAAAGCTTGGCAATTGCCAAAAGCCAGCGAATGCTTGATGCCGCGACACAAGATCCTTTGCCGCATTATCAGGACTACATCGATCTAGATCCCCTGCGTGCGACCATAAAGCTGCTTAAGCGGCATCGCGATGAATGGGCCATCAAAACAAGGAGCGCTGATACTCGCCCCATATCTGCTGTTATCACCACTTTGGCCACTCACGCGTACCTAGATGTCGTGAAGGAGTCCCAGTCGAAGCCTTTGGCACCGCTCGATGCAATTTTGGAAATCGTTCGCAGAATGCCGCAGCACATCGCGCAAAGAGGTAGCGATTTCTTTGTCTGCAACCCTGCCGATAATGGCGAAAACTTTGCAGAGAAGTGGAATCGACCGGGTGAGGGGCAAGGCTATCGTCAATCATTTGCCAAGTGGCATGCGGACGCCAGTGCATCTGTGTCATTGGGTTTGGAAAGTTTTGAATCCAACGATTCCTTTGCCGAGGCAGTGAAAAAGAATTTCGGTATTGCACCGGCACTCATTACGGTAGTGAACAATGAGATCCCTGCGAATTGGACGATGCCCGGCCGACCGGATGGCACTACTCGAAACTCTGCTTCGATGGGTTCGCTCTTCGGAGGGGCCAGCGGTGGCGGAACCTCTCAGTCGAGCGTAAAGCCAGTTGGACGCCTTGGCTGATCCTATTAAGACGCCATTGCAGCGCGGAATCGCGGCACTGCGAAACACCCTAGGTCAGGATGCGGCCGATGCATTGCTCCAGCCCGCACCCATGCGGGCTGACGAAGCGGCGTGCTTTCACTTCCCCTTGCCCATCGATTACACGGGGCAGGAGCGGCGACTGCGTATAGGTTTCCCCTCCAACTTTCCCCGTGGGCTCTTGCGGCTGAACGTCGAACCTTCTCCATGGCTGGTTTGGCCGCATGCCACCAAGTCGGGGCTTTGTCTTCATGGCTTTCAGGAGCGCCCCATTATGGGCTCCCCGGAGGTCGTGGTAGAGGACAGCCTTGCGCGCTTGGCCCAGATCGTTTCGTTGTCCAAAATGGGATCAAGCCAGACAACGCGCGATATCGAATTTCAGAATGAGATCACTACCTACTGGTCTTTTCAGCACGGTCAGTCATTCCAGAACCTCTTACTTTTGGATCGACCTCAGACCGCCTCGCAGTTGTTTGCTCTCAGCGATCCGCGCCGGGCTGTGCCATCCGGTCAGGAAACGGTTTGGCTAGCATCGAACATAGCTGCACTCAAAGGGCATTACCGACGGGTTGTCGGGCGCTCCGCTGTCATTCGCGCGGCCGAAACTCCCGGTTTTTACGTCAAGCTTCAGACTTATCCGGATATCCGCACCCCGGATCCAGAAGATTTATTGCTGTGGCTAACGCCACACCTTCAACCAGACGATGCCGAGCAATTGCTGGCATGGTTTGAGCTGCATGGAACGTTGGCGAGTCGATGGATTGTCCTGGAGCTTCCTGGGGGGACGGATGCTCCAACTTATTGCCTCAATGTGCGCTCGCTTGGCGTACAGCAAGAGCGGGGGGCAAAGTTTGGCTTGCGCACAGCGCGCCGCCGGCCAGCCATAGCAAATGCACATCCTCCGGCACTCGTCCGCGCAACTGCCCTAGACGTGCTTGATCGTGCGTCCATTCTGTCCCGCGATATAAGCGGCACAGCAAAGCACCTTGAAAATGCTCGGGTCGTTTGTGTTGGCGTTGGCTCGTTAGGCAGTGCGGTGGCAATACAGTTGGCACGCTCCGGTGTCGGCCACCTTACCCTCATCGATCCTGACACTTTGGTGTCAGCCAATCTGGGTAGGCACGTTCTGGGAGCGGATAGCCTAGGGAGGCTGAAAGCCTCAGCGTTGAGGGACAAGATTCTGTTAGATCTTCCGACTACAGAATGCACCGCTTATTCGACTTTTGCAGAAGTAGTGATGAGCAGCAAACCAGAAGTGTTCGATAACGCAGATCTTGTCGTGATTACGACAGCAGACTGGCAGTCGGAGGTCACTGTATGGCGAGCCAAATCCAGCGGCGTTTCTTGGGGACTTTTACAAGCCTGGAGCGAACCTTATACCCAGGTGGGCCACGCACTATTCGCACCAGCCGGTATCTTTGATGGCCGTCATTTATTCACGGACATCGGCGATTTTCTTCATAAGTTTACAGAGTGGCCGGGAGGAGGTGTGGTTCCACTGCCCGCGTGTGGGGAGAGCTTTATTCCAGGCGGGTCGCTGGGTATGACCAATATTGCCTCTATGGTGTCGCACACGGCTTTACGCGCATTGACCGGCAACATCGGCACTGCATCTTGGGTCAGCAGCATCTACAGGCCTGAAGATGTGCCGAGCCTAGGAGGCCAATACCATGGGCCCAAGCTGCCAGAGGGGGCGCAGCAACTCTTACTCGAGCGCGGATGGCCGGAACATAGGGATGAAACTGTATGACGGATATCGCTTGGCGCTGGAGATGGGCGGAGGTGGATTCCGAGCTATTGGTGTCGCAAGCTGTCGCGGACATCTTGGATAGTCATCGGCAGGGCCTTTTTGGCGTGGAGCGAGGGGGACAGTTATTCGTCAGCCCGGTTAATCCGAAAGGGTTGCTGCTGGCCTTGGCCACGTTGCCTCATTGCGCCGATCGGTCAGGCTGGTCTTGGCTAGAGTTGGATGCGGAGCGGTGCCGTCAGGAGATCCAAGCTGCCAACGAACAAGGGTTACGTCTGGTGGGCTATTGGCATACGCATCCCCAATCTGTCCCGGTGATTTCTCCGGCAGACATAGGAAGTTTTTTCAGATTTGCTGCGCGTTATACGCAGGATCTGCCGCACCCAATAGCCATTATCGTTGGCAAGTCCGAAAAACCAGAAGGCATCAAGGCGTGGTCGTTCAGGGGCGGCAGATATGTTGAGGCAACTTGGCTTAGATAAGCTTCAAGTCGGTGCCGTGGGAGGCACGTCAGCGGTTACCTTTACCCGCAAGCATTAGCGCGAAGAGCTCTGCCTGAAAGCGAGCATCATCCAAGGCGTTATGGTTCGGTTCGCTGAGTGGCTTCAGCGCAGCGGTCATCTTGGATGATTTTGTTTCCTGCCAGCTGCAACCTACAGCTCCCATGAAGTAGGCCTTCATGTCGATAGCGGTAAATCCAAAGGGGTTGGTTTCCAAGTATTTGTGGAAGTAGTAGTTGACGAATGACCAGTCAAACGGTGCATTGAGTCCTACGAAAATGACCTTCTGTCCCGTTTGGCAGCATGATTTCAGCCATTCACCAAATGTCAGCATCGCCTGTTGCGGAGTGAGTCCTTCGCGCTCCAGCTTCTCCAGACTCAGCCCCGATACTGCCAGTGCTTCTGGGTCGTGTTTTGGACTGTCAGGTCGTAGTTCAAGATAGATGGACGTGGCAGGTTGATCTACAAGGCAAGCTCCAATGGAAAGCAGACTGTATTCGCCTGGTATAGGTCCAGAAGTCTCGACGTCGACGGAAACATAAAGCTCATCAGGGTTCATGTTATTTCCTTTTCGTGTAATTGCCAGATCAAGCTCGTAACCATGTGACGGTGGAAAGGCGGCAAAGCCATTGACCCATTTCGCTGTTATCCGGCGTTCGAGCAGCGGCAGTGCATGCCTCCCGGGGAATTGTACGTTCCTTTGGTCAGCTCTGCGTCCGAGCATAATGATGTGTGTCATTCTCATAATGTCGGATGAGGGCTCGGAAGATTATGAGCGAGCGTTGGGCAGTCAAGTGCCAGAATACTGAGGACGGCACTGGCGACATCATCCGCTAGTTAGCAGGGTATGGACAGTTGGCGAAACCACCGAAATTAGTGCTTTGTAGCGCTATTTAACTGTGTCCATGGCGACGAGATATTTTTTAAAAATTAGGGCATCAGTGTCCATTCAGAAAGTGTTCGACGCGTCACCTGAAGGATTTGAGAACAAATGCGAGTTTTCAGAAAACAACGCTACTAAACGTGGCGATTGGGGAATTACGCTTCATTTGACCACCTTTTTGCATTGCAAATGATTGGGCTGTATCAGAACAACAACGCTACGAGCGCAGTTGATGTAGTACGTCATCCAATCCTTCACGGCCACGGTTGATCCAATCGGGAAAGGCAACGGAGCCCCTTTTGATGGTGCATCACCCTGAAACGCTGCCCAAAACTCATCTTTGCTGTTTTGATAGCAATGCTTAGACGTTGGGCAGCATGAGCTAAAAGGCTTTCGGTAGAGTAAGTGGAGGGGGGTATGGTCGAGGTCATTGGAGTCGGTCACCGGTCGTATGCGAAAGGTGAAATAAAGCGCCAGAAATTCAAACGATCCTATTCATAGGCCTTTGCGTCTCCTAAAAACGCTTACTACGACCCTCAGGAAAAGCGCCAAATGCTCTAATAGCGCAGGGAAGCTATGCATTGATATTTCTCCTTCATTTGAGTGTCTATTGGGGAATTGCACCGTACCTGACCACCTGTTTGCATCAGCACTGACCAGTCGTTTGCATTGGATGTGACCAGCCGTTTGCATTGGACTTGACCAAAAGCTTCTATCAGACTGTAGGTACGCATCGGTGTTAAGGGGGGTATGAAATAGTCGGTCGATTGTCGGAATGCCCAGCCTGAGATCATTTAAAACAACTTTACGGGCGGCATTACCTGTCGCGTGCCGTCGAGTATGCACTTCCAACCCCATGTCCTGAGCGCGGACATCTTCTTGAACTCTTCAATCAGGTCAACCGTGATGTCACCAACATCCGTCCTCAGCGCAAATTGCGGGCGCATAGCATGCATAACGTCCACCCCCATATCCCCGCCAAGCAGTTTGAGCATGACTTGTGCGCGTGGCTTCCACGGCAGGCATTTACCGCGCCGTTGCGGATGCTGGTAAACCATCGTGTTTAGATGGGCTGACGCGTGGATGTAGTCAGTGCTAGTCATACATACCTGCAAGTGACCAGGCGCTCCCAGAGGTAGCACGTTCATAGCAAGCCAATCGATCAGGCCGACGGCAACACCTCGTGCCTGTAGCTCCATCGCTAGCATTAGAAGGACTCTGTGCAGAGAGCTCGTCGCTTTCATCGCGAAGGCTCGCTTACCCAGATGATCCGCTTCTATTACCAAAGCCATCAGTGCTGACAGGGAATCAAGACTCGCTCTACGTTCGAGTTTTTCGAGCAAAAGCTGAGTAGTTGGTTCGCGTCGTGGACTGTCCCAAAAAATGTCGCTGCCATCGCCGAACAGTACCAGCTGGATCTCTGTGCTTAGCGACCTGAAGTAGTCGTCGCAATCAATTCTTTCTTTCTTGATGACCTGCCTCATCAACGCCCACAGCGGATGATGCAAATCCCGTGTCGATCCTGGTGCCAATAGCTCAACCCTGTTCAAGGTCTTGGCCTTGGGCGTAATTAGATTTTGTTCATACCTCTACCACTTGCTTCGGTAATGCCGGATCGTGCCGTTGGTATTTCTTCGAAATGACTCTGGTTCAAAATGAAGCTCTAGAGCGTAGGAAGTTTTGAGCCCTGTTCTCTGCCTCAACCCTTCAAACCAATAACTGAGAGAGAGCATTTCGACGGTATTGCTCCTGGGATTACTATTTTCCGGAATGTCCTCGCGCAAGCTATCTGCGAAGTCCGAATAGATTTGTTCAATTCTTTTAAAATCAGACATTTGAAAATCCTTGGCTGACTTCTGTACCGTAAAAAATGTAGAAGTCTTACGGCTGGAGCGCAAGGTGAATCGCCCCGGGTTTCCTAGACACTCTCCAGGCTCGCTGCGTAACGCTTTTCAAACTCTACCGGTGACAGCTG
>NZ_WIWL01000022.1:0-95808 GCF_009600105.1 Pseudomonas sp. FSL R10-0056 | reverse complement strand
TTGATGTGATGCTGCCGGGGCTCAATGGCTGGCAACTGCTGCAACTGATTCGCCAGCGCGGCGCCACACCGGTGCTGTTCTTGACCGCCAGGGATGCTATCGAAGACCGCGTGCGCGGTCTGGAGCTAGGCGCCGACGATTACCTGCTCAAGCCTTTCGCCTTTGCCGAGTTGCTCGCCCGGGTACGCACGCTGCTGCGTCGCGGCCCGCTACGCGAGGCCGAGTCGTATGCCATCGCCGATCTTGAAATCGACGTGCTGCGCCGCCGGGTCAGCCGGGGTGGCCAGCGCATCAGCCTGACCAACAAGGAATTCGCCCTGCTGCAACTGCTGGCCAGCCGCCAGGGCGAGGTGCTGTCCCGCACCCTGATCGCCTCCCAAGTGTGGAACCTCAATTTCGACAGCGACACCAATATGGTCGAAGTCGCCGTGCGTCGCCTGCGGGCCAAGGTCGACGATCCCTACATGCCCAAGTTGATCCACACCGTGCGCGGCGTTGGTTATCAACTGGAAGCACCCGATGAGTAAATCCATCGCCTGGCGTCTGGCGCTGGCGATCGCCATGACCTGCGCGTTGGTACTGAGTGTGATCGGGGTGTTTCTGTATCGATCGCTGGCCGCCGAACTGGCGTTTCGTGATGACCAGGCGCTGCTCGGGCGCCTTGAACAAGTGCGCGCCCTGCTGCATGACAGCGATAGCCTCGAAGCCCTGCAAGAACGCCCGCGCCTCTACCAGAACATGCTGGGCAACCTGGACAGTGTGCTACTGGTCAAGCGCGCCGATGGCAGCCCTCTGATCGCCATCAACCCTCATCAGCAAACCTTGCCGGATATGCAGCCCATTGCCCAGGGACGCGCACCGCAGCGTGCAGATATCAGAACGCTGGACCAGACAGTATTGCTGGTCGGGATGGCCCAGGGGCCCGCCGGTGAAACTCTGAGCGTGACCGTAGGCAAGCGTCTTGACGAGCGTGAGCAAATGCTCGCCAGTTATCGCCTGCGCTTGTATGGCGCTGTGGGTCTGGGCGCGCTGCTGGCTTTCGGCCTTGGCCTGTTGCTGTTGCGTCGCGGCCTTGAGCCTTTGCGTGAGCTGGCCCACGCCATGGCTGGCATCGATCCGCGCAGCCTTGACCAGCGCATGGCCACACATGACGTGCCTGCCGAACTCAAGGAGCCGGTACAGGCTCTCAACGCCATGCTGACACGCCTGGAAGACAGCTTTGCGCGGCTGTCACAGTTCTCCGCCGACCTGGCCCATGAAATCCGCACGCCGTTGCACAACCTGCTGGGCAGCAACAGCCTGGCACTGAACCAGTCACGCAGCCCGACTGAGTACCAGGAAGTACTTGCGTCGAATATCGAAGAGTACGAGCGGCTCAACCGTATGGCCGAAAACCTGATGTTTCTCGCCCGCGCCGAACACGGCCAGCGCCCGTTGCAGCTGCAAGTGCTGGACCTTGGTGAGGTGGGCGACGAGCTGTGCGATTACTTCGAAGCACTGGCTGAGGACCGGCAGCTGCAGTTGGACAATCAGCTCAGCGGCTCGCTGATGGCCGATCAACAGCTGCTGCAGCGGGCACTGGGCAATTTACTGGCCAATGCCGTGCGCCATGCTCAACCGGGCTCTACCGTACGCTTGCAGCGCCATGACGATGCCGGGTTTTGCTGGATCGGTGTGCACAACCCTGGCCCGCCGATTGAGGCGCAGCATCTGGGCAAGTTGTTTGACCGTTTTTACCGGGTCGATCCTTCACGGGCCCAACCGGGGGACTCGGGCGGGCTCGGGTTGGCGATTGTGCATTCGATCATGCAATTGCATGGCGGCCAGGTGCGGGTGGTCAGTGATACCAGCGGCACGCTGTTTGAACTGGGGTTTGCTCAATAACCTTTTTAGTTTTCCTGTGGGCGCGGCGGTGCGACGAAGTGTCGGCGCTGACCAATTCGGCGAAAAATCGGGTCACGACGGAGCGCTTGCCCCCCTCCTTCACCGAGCGCCGGTCAGAAACGTGAAAATAGTCTGTTATCAGGGGTTTACAAGCCCAAACATCCGGGTATACTCGTCGCCCATAACGCCGGTATAGCTCAGTTGGTAGAGCAACTGACTTGTAATCAGTAGGTCCCGAGTTCGACTCTTGGTGCCGGCACCATACGCAACACCAGAAGAGGCTCACCGAAAGGTGGGCCTTTTTTGTTTTCAGGGTTTGGAGAAGACTCAAGAGCACCACATGGTGATGGTCTTGAGCCGATTAAAAATTCTGAACGCTCAGCTCGCGCAATGCAGCTGTTGCTAGAAACCCCGAACGGGATGCATAGCGGTGGTCCCTGCTCACTCGTTCATCAATGCGCTGCAACAGGTTTTCTGGCAAAGAAGCGTTGAACCGAACCGACTTGCCGAGGTAAGGCGTCAAATCGAAGTCAACGATTGCCCATATTCCACCGACAAAATCCGGGTTCTCCAGGTGGGCATCCACGTCCTTGCCCTGCGGCAGCTCGCCGCTGTCCGCAACAATGCCTTCCAGATGCAAAGCCAATGCTTCCTGCACGTTATCCAGCGCTTGCGAAAAAGTGCTCCCGGCAGAAAAACAGCCTGGCACATCAGGCACCGTTACGCTGAATTCGGAATCTGCGTCTTTATGTATGACCACTGGAAATTTCATGACCGTAACTCTCCCTTGAGACCTGCGGATTTGAGAATGTTGTGCAGCGTCCCTTTGGCAATTTCTGACTTGGGATGTGGAACCGTTACCCGACCCGCTTTGGCTGGATGCTTGAACTGATGGTGACTTCCCTTGATTGCGATCTCAAACCATCCATCTGCCACCAATAATTCAATAAGCTCACGACTTCGCACTTGATCACCACGCACTGTGTGTACGCTACACACCATTGAAAAATGGTGCAATCGGAAAATACACACACTACACACAAAAAAACGCGATCGGCTTAGAGTTGTGTTACACCCTGTGCACCCGAACGACTCTATCTCCAGCAGTATTATCGCTGTCCCCCCCCTCCAATGAACCTCCCCCTTGCATAAATACTGTCCCATCACAATAATGCGATCGATTACCAATTACATTTTGGTTGCATCATTATGTCGGCGCTCGACCCTTCAGCTCTTCATCGGTTGTACAGCGATCACAACAGTTGGCTAAAGGGCTGGTTGCGCGTGCGCCTGGGCAATACGGCGGATGCCTGCGACCTGGCCCAGGACACGTTCCTGCGGGTCATGACTGCACGCCATGACACACCCATTCGGGAGCCCCGTGGTTATCTGAGCGCCATTGCCCGCTCGCTGTTGATCGACAAAGTGCGCCGCCGCACCATCGAGCAAGCCTATCTGCAGGCGCTGGCACTCAAGCCCGAGCCTGTGGATATTTCGCCAGAAATACGCCTGTCGATTATCGAAACGCTGATTTCGATCGACAGCCTGCTCGATGAGCTGGGCCCCAGAACGCGGGAAATTTTCCTCGCCGTGCAGCTCGAAGGCTTGAGTTATGTTGCCGTCGCCGAGCGTTTCGAGGTGTCGGTTACCACGGTGAAAAATCATTTGATTCGCGCCATGACCCGCTGCCTGTTGCTGGTCGACAATTGATGTCCCCTGCCCCGGATCTCAAGGCGCTGGAGGCTGCTGCCACCTGGTATGTACAACTTAATGACGGCACCACCGACGAGGCTCGCACCCGGGACTGGCAGGCCTGGTTGAGAGCCTGCCCACAACATGAAGCGGCCTGGGCACGGCTTGAGAGGTTCCAGCGCCAATGGGCATTGATGCCCCAGGAGGCCGCTCTCTCCAGCCTCGACGCCGCGAAAACCCAACGCCGTGATGTGCTGAAAATCCTTGGCATGCTGCTGGCCGTTGGCAGCGGTACCTGGCTGGCGGCCGAGCAGGTGCCCTATCGCTCGATGCTTGCGGGGCAGCGTACCGGCGTCGGTGAGCGGCGTTCGCTGCGCCTTGAGGATGGCTCACAACTGGAGCTGAACGCCAACACGGCGCTGGATATCCACTTCGACGCCAAACAGCGCGTGATTCGTCTGCACCAGGGTGAAATCTTGATTCAGACCGCCAAGGATCCTGAGCAGCGTCCTTTTATCGTGCAGACCGAGGACGGCAGCGTGCGCGCCCTTGGCACCCGTTTCAGCGTGCGCCAATTGCCCGAGCACACGCGAGTCGGGGTGCTGCAATCCGCCGTGGAAATTCGCCCGCTTGAGCTGATCCATCAGCCCCTGCGTCTGGAGACCGGACAACAAGTCACTTTCGATAGCAATGCAATCGGCAGGGTTCAGCCTTTGCCTGCGGCCTCAACCGCCTGGGTACAGGGCATGTTGAGCGTGGACGACTGGCGCCTGGGCGATTTTATCGAGGAGTTGGGCCGTTATCGTCCGGGCGTGCTGCGTTGTGCAACAGCCGTTCAGCATTTACGCATCTCGGGGGCCTTTCGTATCGATGACACCGATACGGTGCTGGAGAATCTGGGTAAAACCCTGCCAGTCAACGTTCGCTTCTTCACCCGCTACTGGGCCAGCATCGAACCGGCATAAGCTCAGGTGCAAATGGTTTGAACTTTAACCTTGCTGATTTAGATTCTCATCCGTCAATGACATAAGCCGCGACTACAGCGCGTTTGTGCCATGACCACGCAAGGATCATCGAATGCCCCCGCTCCCCCTCAATACCACCACCAAAATAGCCCGCGCTGTGCGCCTGGCGGTATTTGGCGCGTCCCTCGCCAGCCTGTCCGGTCTGGCGCTGCTACCTGCCCAGGCCGCAGCGCAAAGCCAGGCGCAGTACCAGATTGCCCCTGGCCCTCTGGGCAGCGCCCTGACCCGGTTTGGTGTGCAGGCTGGGGTTACGATTTCGTTTGATACCGAACAGGCCCGTCACCTCAAGACCGGCGGGCTTGAAGGTTCATACAGCGTCGAGGAAGGCCTGGAGCGCTTGCTTGCCAATAGCGGGTTGCAAGCCGAGCGCCAGAGCAACGGGGGTTATGTACTGGTCGCCAGCAACAGTGAAGCCGCGCTGGAGCTGGGGGCCACTCAAGTTGTCACCAACCAGTTGGGTACCGTTACCGAAGGCACCGGTTCCTACACGCCGGGCGCTATCGCCACGGCCACTCGCCTGGTGCTCACGCCGCGGGAAACGCCGCAATCGATCAGCGTAATCACCCGCCAGCATATGGATGACTTCGCCCTCGACAATGTCGACGACGTGATGCGCCATACACCGGGCATTACCGTCTCGGCCTACGACACGGACCGCACCAACTACTACTCGCGTGGTTTTTCGATCAACAACTTCCAGTACGACGGAATCCCCTCCGCCGTACGCAACGTTGCCTATTCAGCGGGTAATACCCTGAGCGACATGGCTATTTATGACCGTATCGAGGTACTCAAGGGCGCTTCAGGTTTGCTCAGCGGGGCAGGGTCCCTGGGCGGCACCATCAACCTGGTGCGTAAAAAACCCACCCATGATTTTCACGGCCATATCACCGCAGGCGCAGGCTCGTGGGACAACTACCGGACTGAAGTAGACCTCAGCGGCCCATTGACCGAAACCGGTAATGTGCGCGGTCGTGCGGTAGCGGCCTATCAGGACCGGCAATCGTATATCGACCGCTACTCCAACCAGAGTTCGGTGTTCTACGGCATCCTCGAAGTCGACCTGACGCCAGACACCTTGCTGACCGTGGGCGCCGATTATCAGGACAACAAACCCCAGGGCTCCACCTGGTCGGGGAGCTTCCCGCTGTACAACTACGCGGGCGAGATCAACAGCGCCAAACGCTCATTCAGCAACGCCACCGACTGGAGCAGCTGGCAGCAATACACCCGCACGGTGTTCGCGACCCTGGAACACGACCTGGGCAGTGGTTGGGTGGGCAAGCTGCAACTGGACCACAAGATCAATGGCTACGATGCCCAGCTGGGGGCGATTCAGTTCAACCAGCCTGCGGCTGATGGCACCGCCAATATCAATGCTCAACGTTACAAGGGCGAAACCACCAGCGACGCGGCCGACCTCTATGTCAGCGGCCCCTACGAGTTTCTCGGCCGTGAACACGATTTGGTGTTGGGCGGCTCCATCAGTACCGCCAACTGGAAAGGCAAAGGCTATTGGGACGTGACCTTCTCCACCCCCAATCTGGTGGATTACTTCAACTGGGACGGCCATCTGGCCAAACCTGACTGGGGCAACGCATCTCAAATCAGCGATGACACCGTGCGCCAGACCGGCATGTATGCAACCACGCGTCTGAATGTCACAGATGAGCTGAAAGTGTTTCTGGGCGGGCGGGTGGTCGACTACACCCTTACGGGTACCACCAATACCTATCGCGAAACAGGACGCTTGATTCCCTATGCGGGCATTACTTATGACCTGACCGATTACCTGACGGCCTATGCCAGCTACACCGATGTATTCATGCCCCAGGAGTTCTACAACCTGGATCGCAACAGCAAAATGCTTGACCCAGACGAGGGTGAAAACTACGAGATCGGCCTCAAGAGCGAGTTCTTCGATGGCCGCCTGAACGCCAGCCTGGCGTACTTTGAGGTCAAGGAAAGCAACCGTCCCATCCCCGACGATGCCTGGAACAACCTGCAACCCACCCCGCCCAACTATGCCTTCAAGGGCACTGCGGCTAAAACCAAGGGCTACGAGCTGGAGATATCCGGCGAGCTGAGCCCGGGCTGGAGCCTGCAGGCCGGTTACACGCACAAGGTGGTACGCGATGACAACGGTAAAAAGATCTCGACCTTCGAACCCGAAGACCAACTGAGCTTCTACACCATCTACAAACTGAAGGGCGACCTCAACAAAGTCTCCGTGGGCGGTGGCGCACGCTGGCAGAGCACGGCCTGGCAAGAGATGTTCAACGGCCCCAAGGACAGGTACGAAGACTTCTCGCAAAAGCCCTACTGGGTGGTGGACCTGATGACCCGTTATCAATTCACGGAAAACCTGTCGACCACGCTCAACGTCAACAACGTGTTCGACAAGTATTACTACACCAATATCGGGTTCTATAACTCGGCGATTTATGGCGAGCCGCGCAACTTTATGCTGACCACTCGCTGGGATTTCTGACACGCATCTCCAATTGTGGGAGCGAGCCCGCTCGCGAAGGCCTGCAGAGCTTCGCAAGCAGGGTAGCCCCCACGATTTTGGGGCTTCGCGAGGTGGCCTTTACTCCGGCCTACGCTTGTTGCAGAACCTTCAATGCTGCCGAAGCCAGAAATCCTGAACGGCTCTTTTGCTCAGGATGATGCTTCACATAATCATCGATCCGATTCAGCAAGATTGCGGGCAAGGTGATATTCAGCTTTTCCGCCTTTCCGAGGTATCTGGTGATATCGATATCGACCAATGCCCAGATGCAGCCCTCATACTCGGGGTTGGAAACATGAGCGCTTACAGGGGTTGCAACAGGAATTCTGGCGCAATCCTCTGCCAAAATCTCCAGATGCCCTTCAATGGCTTCGCGTGCCATGGCCATCGCGTCGTCAAGATCCTCCCCCGCAGAGAAGCACCCAGGGATATCCGGCACGTCTACACCCCAGGCATGTTGTTCATCGCCAGGGCGAATCGCTATTGGGTAAAGCATGTTCAAAACCTCCACAGGGCGGGTTAAAGCAGCCTGCTAGTCAAAGCTGAGCTTGCTTCAAAATACTGTTGATCGTTTTGGTCAGTAAATCTTTCTTCGGATGAGGAATCGTTACCAGCCCCGGCTTCGTCGGGTGCTTGAAGTGGTGATGACTTCCCTTGCTCCGTACCAGATACCAACCGTCAGCTTCTATTGCGGTTATCAGCTGTCGGCTATTCAAATTCGTCATCCCCAATAGTGGTTACTATAACCACCGCATTCATAAAATGTCATCCCCAATCATGGCTCCGGTAGTCTTTGCGCATGGATACCTCCTGACAGATGACCCCACATCATCTGTACCGTGAAAAACCATCCTTTGTCAGCCTACGGAGATGTAACCTCTAATTGCCGGAAGCAAAGTGACGACGATCACTTATTTCAACAATAAAAGCGCTTCCCGGAGCACCTCCCATGCACAGCGGTCCCACTCTTTTGCTGGTGTTGTTTTGCGCCATCGCGCTGATCATTTTCCTTATCGTCAAAGTCCGCGTTCATGCCTTTCTGGCCTTGACCGCTGCGAGCTTTGTGGTGGGAATCGGGTCAGGCATGCCGTTGGTAAAAATTGCTTCGTCGTATGAAGCTGGTGTCGGCGGAACCCTCGGGTTTCTGGCAACGATCATTGGCCTGGGCGGGATTCTGGGCAAGATGCTGGAGGAGTCCGGCGGTGCGGAGCGCATCGCTCAGGCGCTGTTGAACACCCTGGGCAAGGACCGCGCTTCGTGGGCGATGATGCTCGTCGGATTTATCGCAGGCATCCCGGTGTTTTTCGAGGTGGGGTTCGTGCTTCTGATTCCGCTGATTTATGTAGTGGCCAAAGAGACTCGCATCAACCTGCTGTACTTGGGCGTACCTCTGGCGGTGTCGCTGATGGCGGTGCATTGCATGTTGCCGCCACACCCTGCTGCGATGGCGATCACCGGGATGCTGGGCGCCGATGTCGGCAAAGTAATCATGTACGGTCTGATTGTCGCGCTGCCGACCGCCATGATTGCCGGGCCGCTGTGGGTCAAACTGGTGTGCAAGACCGAAGCACCAGCCACTCAGGAAGCTTTTTTGAACGAGCATTGCGATGACAGCAAAACCCGCGACCTGCCAGGCCTTGGCGTCACCCTGCTGACCATCGCCCTACCGTTGCTGCTGATGGTCGGTAAAAGTTTCGCTGCCGGTCTGCCCCATGAATCCACCGCATTCAGTGTGATTTCGTTTATGGGCACCCCGCTGATCGCACTGTCGATTGCCGTGGTATTCGCTTATTGGGCACTGGGCTTGCGCCGCGGTTTGACCATGGCCGACCTGCTGGCTTACACGCAAAAAAGTTTTCCGCCGCTGGCCAGTATCCTGCTGATCATCGGTGCCGGTGGGGCATTCAATGGCATTCTGATCGACAGTGGCGTGGGTAGCGCGCTGTCCGCCTCGTTGACCCAATTGAATATGAACCCCATCGTGCTGGCCTGGCTGGTGGCCGGTTTGATGCACTTCGCGGTCGGCTCGGCAACAGTGGCCATGATCAGCGCCGCAGGCATGGTATTGCCTATGCTGGGAGCTCACCCGACCGTGAGCAAGGAGATCATCTGCATCGCCATCGGTGCCGGAGCCATGGGCTGGACCCACGTCACGGATTCGGCCTTCTGGGTGGTCAAGGAGTACCTGGGCGTGTCACTGACCGATGCCTTGAAAACCTTCACCACCGCTACCGTGCTGGCTTCATCGATCGCGCTGGGGCTGACCCTGCTGCTGTCGCGCTTTGTTTGATTCAAACCGTATATTCAGACTTATCGTTTAAAGGACCCCGCCATGATTTTGGGCAGAACACTTGAAAACTGGTGCGCCAGCTTCCCGCTGATCCGCGAACTGGTCGCGTTGCAAGAAACCACCTGGTTCAACCCCGGGGTGGCACCGGTGGCGCAGGCGCTTGGCGATACAGGCCTGACCAGTGCCGACGTGGCCGATGCCAGCGCACGCCTTGAGCGGTTTGCTGCCTACCTGCGGGTTGCCTTCCCTGAGACAGAGAGCAGTGCTGGCATTATCGAGTCGGACATCCTGCCCCTGACGCATTTGCAGCCGTTGCTCGGCGAACGTTACGGGCAAAGCCTCAATGGCGCGCTGTGGCTCAAGCGCGACAGCCATCTGCCCATCTCCGGCTCGATCAAGGCCCGCGGCGGGATCTATGAAGTGCTCAAGCATGCCGAAGACCTGGCCCTGGCCGGTGGCCTGATTAAGCTCGACGACGACTACGCGCTGCTGCACAGCGACAAGGCCCGGGCCTTTTTTGGCCAGTACAAAATCGCCGTCGGCTCCACCGGCAATCTCGGCATGTCGATCGGCATCATGGGTGCTGCGCTGGGCTTTCAAGTGACCGTGCATATGTCAGCCGATGCCCGGCAATGGAAGAAAGACAAACTGCGCTCCCATGGCGTGACGGTGGTGGAGTACGAAAGTGATTACAGCGTGGCCGTGGCCCAGGGTCGCCAGCAGGCTGAGTCCGACCCGAGTTGCCATTTTGTCGACGATGAAAACTCGGTCAATCTGTTCCTCGGCTACGCAGTGGCCGGCGAGCGTTTGAAACAGCAGTTCGCGGCGGCGCAAATCACCGTGGATGCCCAGCATCCCCTGTTTGTGTACCTGCCCTGCGGTGTGGGGGGCGCTCCCGGCGGCGTGGCTTTCGGCCTCAAGCTGGCCTTTGGTGATGCAGTGCATTGCATCTTCGCCGAACCGACCCACTCGCCCTGCATGCTGCTGGGTGTGTACACCGGGATGCACGACGAAGTCAGCGTGCAGGATTTCGGCATCGATAACGTCACCGCCGCAGACGGCCTCGCCGTGGGCCGCGCTTCCGGCTTTGTCGGCAAGGCCATGCAGCGCATGCTCGACGGCTTCTACACCGTCAGCGACGAGGAAATGTACAGCCTGCTGGCCCTGATGGAACGCAGTGAAGGCTTGCGCCTTGAGCCTTCCGCACTGGCAGGTGTGCCAGGTATTGCCCGGGTACTGGGCGAGCAGCAAGGCTATCTGGCCCGCGCTGGCCTGAGCCCGCAGGCCATGGCCAACGCCACCCACCTGGTGTGGGCAACGGGAGGAAATATGGTGCCTGCGGCCGAGATGGACGCCTATCTGGCCAAGGGTCGTGAGTTACTGGGCTGACTCAGGCGTAAAGCGGATGTGGCAAGATGGACTCATTGCCACATTCTGCAAGAAGTCGGCCTTTGGCTTGAGGGCAAACTACCGTGCTTAATCTTCCTCCCCGCATCAGCTCACGGCTCAACAGCAGCCAGTTCGCCAACCTTCATACCTTTCTGGTGGCCGCCCGACACCTGAGTTTTGCCCGCGCTGCGCAGGAACTTTGCCTGACCGCCAGCGCCGTCAGCCACCGCATCAGCCGGCTGGAAACGGCGTTGAATATGAAGCTGTTCCAGCGCCTTACCCGCCAGGTCAGCCTGACTGACGAAGGCGAGCGAATTTTCGAAATTCTGCAAAGTGCGATGGGGGAATTGTCCGAAGCCCTTGAACGCTCGTCACAGCCAGAAATTGCCGGAGCCATTGCGCTCTATGCCAGGCCATCGGTGGCCCAATGCTGGCTGGTGCCCCGGCTGGCCGACTTTATCGAGCGCTATCCGCTGGTCTCACTGGACCTGCGGGTGGGCAATGACAATGTCGACTTTCGCACACGCAAAATAGATCTGGCCTTGTACTACGCCAACGGCGAATTCCCCGGCCTCACCAGCCAGCGGCTGATGCGCGAATGCATGGCGCCGGTGTGCAGCCCGGAATATGCGCAGCGTCACCGTCTGCACGAAAACCCGCAAAACCTGAGCAACTGCACCACCCTGCACGACTCCCTGGCCTGGGACCATGCCGCCTATGATGCCGAGTGGACCCTGTGGGCCGAACAACACAACCTGCTCGCGGCACTGCCCAAACGTACCCTGACCTTCGACCGTTCGGACCTGTGCGTCACGGCCGCTATGAGCCACGCGGGGATCGCCATCGGGCGCCAGCAACTGGTGCAAAAACGTGTTGATCGCGGCGAACTGGTGCTGCCTTTTGGCGGTTTCAGGCAGTACGGTCACTATGATTATTATCTGGTGCACCCACCGCTCAATGTGGTGCCCAAGCGCTTGCAGGTGTTTATGAACTGGCTGCACATGTGCGCTCAGGAACAGACGATTGAGCAACGGCCAAACTGACCCTGATGGTGGTGTTTGGCGCCTGTACGAACGCTACATGACCACCTGCGTTTTGCACGATCTGACGCACAATCGCCAGCCCCAACCCGGTACCTTCGCTGCTTTGCCGGCCCTTGCGAAAGCGCAGGAACATGGCTTCGCGCTCCTCTGGCGCAATACCCTGCCCCTGGTCGCTGACCTCCAACTGCAAGTGCCCGGCCACCTTGCGCAGGGTCACCTGAACAGTGCCCTTGCCGTGGACCAGGGCGTTTTCCAGCAGGTTACCCAAAGCTTCACGCAACTGATCGGGATTGCCCCGGCATTCGCAACCTGCGGTGATATCCACCTCGATTACCCGACCACTGGCCTCAAAGAGCGGTAACAGCGCGGCACAGACTTCGCGAGTGAGACGCGAGAGATGGGTGCGCTGCTGCCCGTTATGGCCTTGGGCGGCCTCGCCTTCCTGACGCGCCAGTTCCAGTAGCTGAGTCACCAAACGGCGCATCTGGCGCATTTCCATGTCCAGCGCAGGCCACTCGACCTGCCCTGTGCGCCGGGCTGCTTGCAAGCGCAAATCCAGCACGGTCAACGGCGTGCGCAGTTCATGGGCTGCGTCGGCCACGAAACGCCGTTCGGCAGTGTAGGCCGCAGCCAAACGATCAAGCGCCGTATTGGCCGCAGCCGCCAGGGGCTGGATTTCACTCGGCAGGTTGTCCAGCGGGATACGTTGTTCTGGGTTTGCCGGCCCGATACTGCGCGCCAACTTGGCCGCCACCCGCACCGGACGCAAGGTCCAGTGCAGCAATAAAAGGATCAGGCCCAATGACAGCAAACCGATGGGTACCATCATCACCAGGCTCTGGCGCAAGCGGGCCGCCAGCAGGTTGCCAATCACTTCGCGCTCAAGATTATCCTGCTTGGCCACCATCAATATGGCACCGTCGGGCAACTCCACGGGCACGCTGACCACCCGCCCGCTGAAAGCGCTCCAGCGCATCCAGCCCGGGTCCGCACCTGGCTGCTTGAGCCGACGGGGATGTTTGAGGTTTTCGGACTTCCACAACAATCGACCATCGGCCGAGTACAACGAATAAGACAGTTCGCCACCGGCATACTGGCGCGGCAGACTGACAGGGTCGCTGTCCACCCGAAAACCATCAGCAATCACCTGCGCCTCAATGGTCATCACCCCGCGGCGCAGTTCGTCGCGGGTGCCGTACAGGTAAATCGCCAGGTTGCCGAAACCCAGAGCAAAGACCAACAGCAACGCGGTCAGCAGGCGCCAGCGCAGGCTGCGTTTAATCATGCCCGGTTATCGACGCTGAGCAGGCGATAACCTAAGCCGCGAACCGTTTCGATGCGGCTATGGGCGCCCGCCTCACTGAGCTTGCGGCGCAACCGCGAGACCAGCGCTTCGATGGCGTTGAGGGTCACCGGCTCATTGAAAGCATAAAGCCTCTCTTCGAGTTGCTCCTTGATCACGATACGCGGTGCAATGCGCAGCATTTCTTCCAGCAACATGGCTTCGCGCCGGGCCAGCACCGTTATCCGGGTGTTGCCATCAACGCTCAAGTGCCGGGTTTCAGGTTCGAATGCCAGGTTGTTGCAACGCAACAGGGTACTCACACGACTGCCGGGGCGACGCAAGACTGCGCGCAATCGCGCCTCCAGTTCCTGCATGTCGAAGGGTTTGAGAATGTAGTCGTCCGCGCCTGCATTCAGCCCGTTGACCCGGCTTTGCAGGGCATCCCGCGCAGTCAGGATGATGCACGGCAAATCGGCATTGGCGCTGTGCTGACGCATGGCCAGCAGTGACATGCCGTCCATGTCCGGCAAGCCAAGATCCAGGATCATCGCGTCATAGCTGCCGACTTCCAGCAAAGCCTGGGCCGTGCGCCCATCTTCGGCGCCATCCACGGCAAATCCGGCCTGCACCAGATGCTCGATCAGCAAACCGCGCAGTGCCCGGTGATCCTCAACAACCAGCACTTTCATTTACTTCAATCCACAAAAAGGTCAGCCACGACGATAAAAAACGGCGCAGGGGGAAATCAACAGGGGCTCGTCAGGTTCCGGTCAGGTTGAGCTGGCAACATTCGCAAACAAGAAACGCAACTGAGACAGCTTATTATTTTCATTTGCGCAATAGCAAGAATCCCAGGAACGCTGTTTATGAACTGCCACCGCCGCAGCACCGTTGCCCCCTCTCCTTTTGCCCGCAAGCCTCTGGCTATTTTTACCGCACTGGTCAGCCTTGGCCTGCCCCTGACGGCAGTTTGCGCCGATGAAGAAGAACAACCTTCCGGGGCAACGGCCAATGCCGCGCCACTGGAGGTCGGCTCAACGGTGGTTACGGCTTCGGGCTTCAGCCAGGACGTGCGCGATGCCCCCGCCAGTATCTCGGTCATCACCCGCGAAGAGCTGGAAAACAAGCAGTTCCGCTCGCTCGCCGATGCGGTACGCAATGTTGAAGGCGTGAGCATCATCGGCGGTGACAAGGGCGAGATTTCCATTCGCGGCATGGAGTCCAGCCACGTCCTGATCCTGATTGACGGTCGTCGCCAGAACACCAGCCAGGTCACGCTCAAGGGCGGCACCTCCGAAGGCCTGGGAATGAACTGGATACCGCCCGTCGAAGCGATTGATCGTATTGAGGTGGTGCGCGGCCCGATGTCCACGCTCTACGGCTCCGAAGCACTGGGCGGGGTGATCAACGTCATCACTCGCAAAGTGGCGCGGCAATGGTCAGGGTCGGTATCCGCGGACCACACCTTCCAGGACAGCTCCAAAGCAGGTGACAGCACGCAACTGGACGGGTACGTGTCCGGTCCGCTGGTCGAAGACCGTCTCGGCATTCAGCTCTGGGGCTACGACAAGCAACGCGACGAGGACAAAATCCTCAACGGCTTCTCCAAATCGACCCGCCACAGCGGCACCGCACGCCTGTGGCTGACCCCTGATGAGCAACAGGAGTTCATGCTCGAAGCCGGCCGCACCGAGCAGGAGTTCTGGAACAACCCGGGCAAAAGCCTGGCGCCTACAGCCGCGAAAAACAACAACCAGTACACCCGCGATACTTATGTTTTGGCCCACACCGGCAACTGGGATTTCGGTACTACCGATATCAGCCTGTATCGCGAAGAAGCGACCCGCGCCAGCGATGTCCAGGCCGGCAATCAGAGCGTCACGCCTGAAGTCACCAACTCGGTATTCGAAAGCAAAATCAGCCTGCCGTTTGACCGCAACGTCTTTGTTGCCGGCGCCCAGTGGAAAAAAGACGAGCTGGAGGCAGACGGTTATTACGCCAGCCCGCAGGGTGCTGGGATTGGCACTTCGATGACAGAAAAATCGCTGTTCGCCGAGAACGAATGGAGCATGACTGACAGCTTCAGCCTGACCACCGGTATTCGCATGGACGACAACGAGTTCTTCGGTCGCCATTGGACACCACGCTTTTACGGCGTATGGCGCCTCAATCCGGACTGGACGCTAAAAGGCGGCGTGGCCAAGGGCTTCAAGTCGCCGACCATCACCCAGACCAACCCCAATATCGGCCTGCCGCAACGCGGTGGTGCTTACACCTGGGGCAACCCGGATTTGAAACCGGAAGAAAGCGAAAACCGCGAAATCGGCCTTTACTACGACGCCGGTGGAAAATTCAGCGGTAATGTCACGCTGTTCGACACCGACTACGAAAACAAGATCGCCAACACCGGCACCCGCCAGCTGTACTACCCGGACGGCAGCCCGGTACCCGCAGACCCGATCACCGGGCGCATCTACAGCACCTATTTCAATATCACCGGTGCCACGGTGCGCGGCATCGAGACCGCTGCCCGTTATCGCTTCAACGACCGGGTGCAGCTCAAGGGCGAGTACACCTACCTGCACTCCAAAGTGTCGAGCGGCGAGGCAACCATTCTAGGCTTTGGCTACCCACTGGCCGAGGGCCAGCCTCTGGTAGCCACGCCCAAGCACTCTGGCAGCGCGACGCTGGACTGGCAAATCATCGACTCGGTTTCCAGCTTCGCCACCGTCAGCTATCGCGGTGAAGAAACCAGCATTGCCTGGGGTCAGGGCGGCGCCGTGTCACAAAGCGAGCAAGCCATCACTACCGTGGATGTGGGCGCCACCTGGCAAGCTACCCAGGATCTGTCCTTGAGCCTGGTCGGCTATAACCTGACCAATCAGGTCAGGGAGCAGGATGTGGACTCCGATTATTCCTATGCCGAAGACGGCCGACGCTTTTGGGTCAAAGCCAACTATACGTTCTGACCCTGAACCGGGCTGCGCGCCCAAGGTATTCATATGAGCGATGCCCTTAATCCTGCGCCGCAGACGGCCTACCGTCTGGCCATTGCCGCACGCACCGTACTGGCCATTTTTGGCAGTTACCTGTTTGCCGCCTTGGCGGCGGCGAGCCTCAGTCTGTTGCTGCCCGGGCCTCGGGCGCAGGCAGTGCTGAGCGCCACCATGCTGGCCTTTGCGCTGTATTGCGCGATGGCAATCTGGGCATTTAGCGCCGCATCTGCAATCCGGGCCTGGCTTGTTGCCCTGGCTTGCTGCGTGCCGCCGGCCCTCCACCTGCTGCTGCGGGAAGTCATGCCATGAAGGCCCTCGGTTTTCGTCAGGCCAACGCCTGGCTGCACACATGGGTCGGGCTGTTACTCGGCTGGTTGCTGTATGCCGTGTTCCTGACCGGTACCCTGAGTTTTTTTCAGGAAGAAATCACGTTCTGGATGAAACCTGAACTGCACGCCTCTGTGCCCGACAACCAGACCGCGCAGCGTCTTGCGCAAGCCATGCAAAGCCTGGCGCCCAACGCTGCGCAATGGACCCTCACCCTGCCCGGCGAACGCAATGCCGGGGCGCAGGCACAGTGGTTCGACATCGGCCAGCCGGTCGTCAAAAGGGGCGGCCAAAGCGTGGCCCTGGATGCGGGCACGGCCGAACCGGTGACCCCGCGGGAAACCCGTGGCGGCGGTTTTCTTTATCGTTTTCACTTTGAGCTATACGGCATGCCGCGAGTGCTGGCGCGCTGGATCGTCGGTATTGCGACCATGGTGATGCTGGTGGCGATTGTCAGCGGGGTGATCACCCACAAAAAAATCTTTAAGGAGTTCTTCACTTTTCGCCCACGCAAGGGACAACGCTCATGGCTGGACGCGCACAATGCCACTGCAGTGCTGGCCCTGCCGTTTCACTTGATGATCACTTACAGCGGTTTGTTGCTGCTGATGTTTATGTTGATGCCCTGGGGCGTTGAAAGCGCCTATCGCGGTGATACCCAAAAGTTCTTCAACGAAAGCGGCGGACGCGGTGCCCGTACTGCGCCAGCAATGGGTGCAGGCGATCAGCCATTGGGCGAGCAGGTGCCACTGACGGACGTTGCCCCCCTGCTGGCCCAGGCCGAGCAGCGCTGGCCCCGAGGAGTCAGCAGCATCAGCGTGACCCGGCCCGGCACGTCGGATGCCGTCATCGAGCTGCGTGAACGCGGTGGCGACAGCCTGATCGACCGGGGCAACAGCGAACGGCTGCGTTTTGACGGTGTGAGTGGTGCTTTGTTGAACAGCCCACCTGCCCCTGCGATCAGCACGCCCAACGCGATCTATAACGTGTTGTCCAGCCTGCACCTGATCCGCTTTGCCGGTGCTCCGCTGCGCTGGTTTTTCTTTATCAGCGGGGTCGTGGGTACGGCAATGATTGCCACCGGGCTGGTGCTATGGGTGGTCAAACGCCTGCCGGAACGGCAGAAACTGGGGCGCACACCCATCGGCCATCGTCTGGTCGAGGTGCTCAATGTCGGCACTGTTGCGGGTCTGCCGCTGGCCATTGCCGCCTATTTTTGGGCTAATCGGTTATTACCCGTGGGCATGACCCAGCGCAGCGCCTGGGAAATTCGCAGCTTCTTTATCATCTGGTTGCTGTGCCTGGTTCATCCACTGCTGCGCAGCCACAAACGAGCCTGGCTTGAACAGCTCTGGGTAGCTGCAGGGTTATTTGCAGCCTTGCCGCTGTTCAGTTTCGGCCTTGCACACAGCCATCTGCTGGCCAGCCTTGCACAGGGCCAATGGTTGCTGGCGGGCATGGACCTGACCTTGCTCGCCAGTGCAGCGCTGCTTGGCTACGCGGCCTGGAAACTCAACCGCCATCAACCGCTGCAACGGCCACAGCGCCAACCGCGTACGGTCAACACCCGACAAGAGAGCGCAGCATGATCTGGATATGCCTGGCGTTGAGTTTCAGTGGTTTCAGCGCACTCAGCCTGAGTACCGAGCGCCATCATGGGCAGGTGTTTGCAGACAAAGGCGGCCCGTTCAAGCGCCAGCTATTGCGCCTGCTGGGCTGGCTGCTGCTGGTTGGCGCGGTGATCCCCGGCGTTATCGAACTGGGCCCGTCAGTGGGTATCGCCTTGTGGGCGGCAGTGCTCAGCGTTGCGGCTGGCGGGCTGGTGATATTGCTGACATACCGGCCGCGCCTGATCGTGCCGCTGGCCGTTGCAGGGCCTTCAATGGCATTGGCGGTTTGGGTATTTTAGAACGCGTTATTTGTGCGCGAAGTTTTCTATTTTTACCTGACCATCCGGGAAAGTCGCGATGATTTCCAGCTCGCCACCCATGGCTTGAATGTAATTACGCAACGTACTGATATACATGTCAGTGCGCCGCTCCATTTTGGAAACTGCCGCCTGGTTGATATTCAGCGCTTTGGCCAGTGTCTCCTGGCTCAGCGCCTGAGCTTTGCGCAACTCGTGCAAAGGCATTTCCTGCAAATGCTGATGGTATAAAGCCTGGGTTTGCTCACGCGCCTCTGGGGACATGCGCGCTTCAAGTTCGGCAAATTTTTTAGCCATTTTCCTGGCCCTCTTCAATCAGTGTCTGCAAATGGACTTCGTAGAGAATTTCCGCCAAAGGGACATTCTCTTCATACCATCGGTCGTGACCGGTCTTGTCACCGCCCGTCAACAGCAAGGCGCAGCGGCGTGGGTCAAAGGCATAAAGCACCCGGTAGGGGCGACCTCCATGCTGCACGCGTAGTTCGCGAAGGTTACCGTAGCGTGCCCCCTTGATATCGCTGCAATGGGGGAAGCGCAGGGCCGGACCGAGCAGCTCTAGCAATTTGACACTGGCCGCCACGCTGACCTGTTCCTTTTCACTGAGCGTTTCCCACCATAGGCCAAATTCGTCGGTGTACTCAACGTTCCATGTCATGCTCAAAATATGCCACCAAAGGAATATAATCTCAAGGGAATAATCTTAAACACTTCCGATAATGGCCAACTAGTTCTCGGTCCAACCCAAGTGTGAGTGATGGTTTCATCCGGATGCGTTCCTCACGCCGCGGTTAATCGCGGCCAAAAAAAACGCCCCGAACCAGTCGGGGCGTTTTTATTCAGATGTCCAACCTGTTCAACAGGTCGGTAGCATCAGAAAATGCTGATCGGGTAATCAACAAATACACGTACTTCGTTGCCGCCCACGTTGTACCCGCTGGCGTTGTTCGATACGCGCAACCACGAGCCACGCAGACGCACGCTCAGGTCTTTGACCGGGCCGCTTTGTACGACGTACTTGGCCTGGTTGAAGATTTCGCGCTCGGTACCACGACCACGGTCGGAACCGTCGTCGATGTTGGTGCCGCGCACGTAGGCGATGTTGTAGGTCAGACCCGGAATACCAACGGCACCGAAGTCGAAGCCATAACCCAGCTGCCACGAACGTTCGTCCTTGGCATTGAAGTCGGACCAGTAGGAGTTGGCCAGCAGGATGGTGTTGCCACCGTCGCCCACGCCGCCTGCGTTGCGATAGCCGCCGTACGGGTAGCCGATTTCGCCGGTGCTGCTCTGGTACGCCAGGGTCACCGTGTGCGCGCCGAAAGCGTAGGTGCTTGCCAGGCTCCAGATCTTGTTGTCCTGGCCATCAACCTTCAGCACGTCACGGGCGTAGTCTTCTTTTACGTGAGTACGGTAGCCGTTGAAGTCAAACGTCAGGGACTGTTTGTCTTGCAGCGGGATTGCGTAGGTTACGCCCACGTATTGCTTGTTCAGCTCGTCTTCCATCTCGGAGCCGTACAGGGACGCCGACAGGTTGTCGGTGAACTTGTAGCTACCGCCGAACACGTTGATGCTTTTCAAGTCACCGCTGTCGCGTGCTTCAGCACTTTTACGCGACTCTGCAGTGAAACGACCGACGTTGATTTCCAGACCGTTGATCTCCTTGGAGGTCAACAGGGTACCGGTGAAGCTTTCCGGCATCAGACGCGAATTGTCATACATCAACACCGGCAGCGCAGGCATTTGATCGCCGTACTTGAGCACAGTGTTGGACACGCGAACCTTCACCGCAGCGCCAGCCTTGGCGATGTCGTCAGCCGCTTTACCGCTGGCGCCCTGCTTGAAGAAATCGATACCGCCCGCGCCGCTGTTGCCGCGACCGCCATCCAGACGCAGTGCGTAGATGCCGAAAGCATCCACACCCACACCTACGGTGCCCTGGGTGAAGCCCGAAGTGAATGTGCCGAGGAAACCCTGGCCCCATTCAGCTTTGTCTTGTTGGTGGTTTTTGTAGTCACGGCTGATGTAGGCGTTGCGCGCCAGTACATTGAGGTGGCTGTCTTCTACAAAACCTTTTGCGTCAGCTTGATCGTTAGCCATAGCCTGGGTAGCACTGAGTACGCCCAGAGCGAGAAGACCTATCCGTTTGTTCAACATATTATTTTCCTTATTTCTGAATAGAAGCGCGCTGTGGGGTTCAAGCTGAAACATTGAGTGGTGGTTGCTTCACATAAACAAAAAGACCCGCACGAAGACTGTGTGCAGGTCTTTCGAAAAGTTGGTGTATGGCTTATCGCCACAGGCGTTGGCAGGGATCCTAGCTGCCGTGAAGGCGAGGTGTCAATTTCGTGAAAAATTTGTTAATTGCCAAGGCTTTTCAAAGCTTTGACCGAAGTGTCAGAAATTGTTACTGACAACCATCCAGGCCACAGGCTGGCGCTGAAACGATTGTGTCTGTACCGGTGACGCCAGCGCACTGGCGCAACCAGGCAGCAAAAGCTTCAGGCTTGCCCAAATACTCCCCAAGGTCGATCACCTGATACTGGCCGGACTGCTCCAGTACAACAGTCGGAAAGCCCTGCCCAGCAACCCGGGACAACAATGCCCGGCTGGCCTTGAAGTGGGCCTGCGTTACATCGCCGCTCATCGCAGCGTAAGCGGCGCGGAATGCATCGACATCCAGGCCCATTTCGGTCGCCACTGCCAGCAATACGTCTTTATCGGCAATCCGCCGCCCTTCTGCGTAATGCGCCGTTTGCAGGCGCCCCAACAGCTCCAGGCCGCGCCCGGCCAATTGTTCGGCAACCAGCACGGCGGTGGTCGGCGGCGCCGAATCGAATACTGCCGTGGTGTCGCGCAGCAAGCCTTCGAAGTACCCCTCGCCAAATGGTTGCCCGGTGCATTGGGCAATGCGCTGGTCATGGGGCATCACGTAATCGCGCAGTTGCGCCGACACAGCTCGGCGATGTGCGCCTGCCATCATCCCGCCACCGTGGGCCACGACCGGCAAAATATCGCGCGCGGCGTCGATCAGCGGCTTGGCGCCATAGCACCAGCCGCACAGGGGGTCGTAGATGTAATGCAGGACAGGTGTAGCGGTCATGTAGGGCTCCGGGTCATCACTAAAACAGAACGCCAGCCTAGTCTTGCAGGGCCAGGGGAAAAACATCGGTATGCCTTTTAGTGTGTTGCGCGAACCGGGCGAATCAGGTGCTGTAAGGGGTGCAGGGTAGAGAAATAAACAGAAACATATTTGCAGGGCGCGCTATTGGTAATTCTTAACATAAGGCAACAAGAACCATTACCATTCACGCCCTAAAAATATAACGACCCTCTCAACCGCCCGGACACCCCTCAACCATGCTCTCCCCCTGCCGTTTAACACCCTTGAATCTGGGGCTGTGTGCCTTGCTGTACGCCGGATTCAGTAACGCCACGACTGTGCTCCCGGAGCTGTCGATCAGCGCCAGCGAAGCTGAGGCCGATGACCCACGGGTCAAGGATGTCACCACCGCGACTCGCACCTCGACTCCGGCGCGTTATGTGCCGCAAGCCATCGACTCGGTAAAAACCAGCAACGTCCTCGATTACGGCATCAACAGCATCGGCGAAGCCCTGAGCGGGATTCCCAACGTCAGCAGCACTGCCGACACCCGTTTTGACAGCCTGCGCATCCGCGGCTTTGACGCCAGCAACGACTTTTATCTGGACGGTATTCGCGACGACAGCCAATACGTACGCGACCTGCACAATATCGAGCGTATTGAAGTGCTCAAGGGCCCGGCGGCCGTGCTGTATGGCCGTGGCAGCCAGGGCGGGATCATCAACCGCGTCAGCAAGATGCCCCAGTCCGGCCGCCAGTCGAGCATTCAGGCCCAGGGCGGCAGCGAGGATTTGCGCAGCCTGTATGCCGACCTTAGCGCTGACCCGAGTGACACCGTGAGCCTGCGCCTGAACATGGGCAACGAAGACAAAAACAGCTTTCGCGATCACGTCAGCGGTAACCGTCAGCTGTTCGCGCCATCGATAAGCTGGCAAATTACCCCCGACCTGAACTGGCTGGTGCAATACGAATACAACCGCTACAACCGTACCCCGGATCGCGGCATTCCGAGCATCGACGGGCGCCCGGCGGATGTCAGCCGTGGCACCACCTACGGCGGGCAAAACGATTTTATCGACGATAAAGTCCAGAACCTGCGCTCGCGCTTGAGCTATGAACTGAGCGACAACTGGCAACTGCGCCATACCCTGGGCGTGTTCAAGCTCGACAGCCAGTTCGAAAACACCTACCTGACCGGCTACGACCCGAAAATCAACAAGGTGAACCGCCAGAGCTGGCAGCAGGACATGACCACCCGCAATATTTTCAACAACCTCGAAATCGAAGGCGGCTTTGACACCTTTGGCCTGGAGCACCGCCTGCTGACCGGGCTGGAACTCGGCAGCCAGCGCCGCGACCCCAAACTCTACAAAGCCGGGGGCGTACCGCCAGTAGATGTGTACAACCCCGATCGTAGCCTGCGCCCGACCGGGCCGATGGTAATTTCCAGCGACAACCACACCGAAGTCGAGAGCCAGGGCCTGTATGTCCAGGACCAGCTTCGCCTCAACGATCAATGGCAGGTACTGGCCGGCTTGCGTTACGACCGCTTTAACGTCGAGACCACCAACCATCTCAGGCCCTTGATCCCGACCGAAGAACGCCAAAGCCACAGCACCAGCCCGCGCCTTGGCGTGGTCTGGACGCCGCTGCAAAACCACTCGTTCTACGCCTCGTGGACCAAGACCTTCTCACCGGTGGGCGGCGGCCTGATCGGCATCACCCCCGGTGCTGCAGGCAACACCAACGACCTGAGTCCGGAGCTGACCAAGCAAAAGGAAATCGGCGTCAAAAGCGACTGGCTGGATGACCGTCTGAGCACCACCCTGGCGGTGTATGAGCTGGAACTCTACAACCGCCGCACCAAGGACCCGGACGACCCGACCATCACCCTGCTCTCCGGCCTGCAACGCTCACGCGGCATCGAACTGACCGCCAGCGGCAAGCTGGGCGGCAACTGGTACATGCGCGGCGGCGTGGGTGTGCAGGATGCAACGGTGGTCAAGGACAACAACGGGCTTGAGGGCAAACGCATCAATGGCGTGGCCAAGCACAATGGCAGCCTGTTTATTACCTGGAAGCCGGAGATGGGCTGGTACGCCGAAACGGGCCTGACCCTGGTGGGCCAGCGTTATGCCGATAATCAGAACACCGTGGTATTGCCGGGCTACGGGCGCTGGGATGCGTTGGCGGGGTATCGCGAAAAAGACTGGGATGTGAGCGGTGCGCTGACCAACCTGACCGACCGTTACTACTATGCGTCGGCTACCAGTGCGGCGCAGATCATGCCGGGCGAGCCGCGCAGCCTGGTGATGACGGGGACGTACAAGTTCTGAATAAGTACTGACCCTGTGGGAGCGGGCTTGCTCGCGATTGAATCACTGCGGTATGTCAGACAGACCGCAGCGCATTTATCGCGGGCAAGCCCGCTCCCACATCCCTCAGATTTTGTACGGCGCAGGCTGCTGCTGGGTCAGGCAATGGATATTGCCACCACCCAGCAGCAACTCACGACCCGGCACCATCACCACTTCGTGCTGTGGAAAGATCTTTTGCAAGATGGCCTTGGCCTCTGCATCCATAGGGTCATTAAAGCTCGGTGCGATGATGCCACCGTTGACGATCAGAAAGTTCACATAGGAACCGGCCAGACGCTCAGTCGGATTACGGTCCTGGCTGCCAGCCACTTTATCAACACCGTCACACTCTTCCTGGGTCGCATACATCGGCCCCGGGATCGGCATTTTGTGCACCACAAACGGCCGCCCCTTGGCGTCAGTGCTGGTCGCCAACACCTTCATCGCCGCATGGCAGCGCACGTAGTTAGGGTCACGCTCGTCGTCAGTCCAGGCCAGCAATACCTCACCCGGAGCAACGTAGCAGCAGAAGTTATCCACATGGCCGTCGGTTTCGTCGTTGAACAGGCCGTCCGGCAGCCAGATGATCTTGTCCACAGCCAGATGCGAGCGCAGCACGTCTTCGATTTCTTCGCGTGACAGATGCGGGTTGCGGTTGCGGTTCATCAGGCATTCGGCCGTGGTGATCAGCGTGCCTTCACCATCGACGTGGATTGAGCCGCCTTCAAGCACAAAACCTTCGGTGTAGTAACGCGGGCAACGTTCGATTTCCAGTACCTTGCTGCCCACTTGCTGGTCACGGTTCCACGGGAAGTACAAACCACCGTCGAAGCCGCCCCAAGCGTTGAAATCCCAGTTTACGCCGCGCACTTCGCCACTGCGGTTGATCACGAAGGTCGGACCGCTGTCGCGTACCCAGGCATCGTCGCTGGATATTTCGACCACACGAATATTCGGCACATCGAGCTGAGCGCGGGCGTTTTCGTACTGGGCTGCCGACACCCCGACGGTCACCGGTTCAAAACGCGCAATGGCCTTGGCCACAGCCGCGTGCGCCGCCTGGGCCGGCTTGCCGCCCAGGCGCCAGTTGTCCGGACGTTCAGGCCAGATCATCCACGTCTGGGTCTGCGCAGCCCATTCGGCAGGCATGTAAAAGCCGTCAGCGCGCGGCGAACTGTGCAAAGTGGTCATCTGGACTCCTGGAAAACGTCTTGGGTTTTGAGTGCGAAACAAACAGGACAGTGGACGCAGCTCAGCTTTGCGTCAACGGCGAGCACACTTATAGCCGATAAATATCGACAACAAAAACACTTTATAAGTTTCAACGCGTATTTAAACCGTGAATAAACAGATATTAATCTGCATTTTTATCCCTACCGCTATTTTCCCGACAGCTCCCACTTGCACCCCCCGCCGCATCCCCACAAGCTATACCTCATACGTTTAAGTGCCTTCAGGGAATAAGGAATCACCACATGCGCATTTTAGTCACCGGCGGCGCCGGTTTTATTGGTTCAGCGTTGATCCGTCATCTGATCAAAAATACCGGGCATGAAGTGCTCAACCTCGACAAGCTGACCTACGCCGGTAACCTGGAATCGCTGCAAAGCATTGCCACCGATACCCGCTACGAATTCGTGCAGGCCGATATCGTCGATCAGGCAGCGGTCAGCGCGATCATTGCGCGTTTCCAGCCGCAGGCGATCATGCACCTGGCGGCCGAGTCACACGTTGACCGCTCCATCGATGGCCCGTCGGACTTTATCCAGACCAATATCGTCGGTACCTACAGCCTGCTGGAAGCCACCCGCGCTTACTGGTTGACCTTGCCTGAGCCGGAAAAAAGCGCATTTCGCTTCCACCATATTTCCACCGACGAAGTGTATGGCGACCTGCACGGCGTCGACGATCTGTTCACCGAGACTACCCCCTACGCGCCAAGCTCGCCGTACTCGGCCAGCAAGGCGGCGTCCGACCATCTGGTCCGCGCCTGGAACCGTACCTACGGTTTGCCGGTGTTGCTGACCAACTGCTCGAACAACTACGGGCCGTTCCACTTCCCGGAAAAACTGATCCCGCTGGTGATCCTCAACGCCCTCGCCGGCAAGCCGCTGCCGGTGTATGGCAATGGCCTGCAAGTGCGTGACTGGCTGTTCGTCGAGGATCACGCCCGCGCCCTGCTGAAAGTCGTGACCGAAGGTGTCGTAGGCGAGACCTACAACATCGGCGGGCATAACGAGCAAAAGAACATCGACGTGGTGCGCAGCATCTGCGCCCTGCTCGAAGAACTGGCGCCCGAGCGTCCGGCGGGCGTCGCGCAGTTTGCCGACCTGATCACCTTCGTCCAGGACCGCCCGGGCCACGACCAGCGCTACGCGATCGACGCCGGCAAAATTGAACGCGAGCTGGGCTGGGTGCCCGAAGAAACTTTCGCAACCGGCCTGCGCAAAACCGTGCAGTGGTACCTGGACCATCTGGAGTGGTGCCAGCGCGTGCAAGACGGCAGCTATCAGGGCCAGCGCCTGGGCTTCACCGAGCCCAGGGACCTGATCGCGTGACTGACCTTAAAACGCCGTTGAACATCCTTATCAGCGGCAAAACCGGCCAGGTTGCCGTTGAGTTGCAAAAGTACCTTGCCGGTCTGGGCAACCTGATTGTGCTGGGCCGCGATGTACTCGATCTGAGCCAGCCCGAGCAAATCCGTGCCCAGGTGCGGGCGCACAAGCCGGACTTGATCATCATTGCCGCAGCTCACACTGCCGTGGATCAGGCTGAAAGCGAGCCGGAACTGGCCTTTGCCATCAACGCCACCGCACCGGGTGTGTTTGCTGAAGAAGCGGCGGCCCTGGGCATCCCCTTGATTCACTACTCCACCGACTACGTGTTTGATGGCAGCAAACCTGCGCCCTACACCGAAGACGACGCCACCAACCCGCTCGGCGTATACGGCAAAAGCAAGCTGGCGGGAGAACTGGCCATCGCGGCGAGCGGTGCCCGACACTTGATCCTGCGCACCAGTTGGGTGTACTCGACCCATGGTAAAAACTTCCTGCTGACCATGCAGCGCTTGCTGCAAGAACGCCCGGAATTACGCGTAGTGGCTGACCAGATTGGCGCACCGACCTGGGCCGGCACCATAGCCCGAAGCACGCGGGCATTGATCGAGCGCTGGCAAGCCGGTGAAACCGGGGCATGGGGCACCTACCACCTGACTGCTCAGGGTGAAACTTCGTGGTTTGGCTTTACCCAGGCCATCGCCGCGCACCTGAGCGCCCAGGGCAAGGCCTGCGCGACGCTGGAACCCATTCCTGCCAGCGCCTACCCGACACCCGCAGCACGGCCGCAAAACTCGCGCCTGGATTGCAGCAAGCTGGCCCGCGAATGGCAAGTCACCCAACCCGAATGGACCGCCGCGCTGAGCGATTGCGTGGCCGAGCAACCACGCTAACGCCAATCCCCTTGTGGGAGCGGGCTTGCTCGCGATGACATCACTGCGGTCTGCCTGACAAACCGCGCCGTTTGCATCGCGAGCAAGCCCGCTCCCACAGGGTTCGTTGGGTATACTGCGATGTATTCTTGCAGCGCAGCTCAACGATGATCACCTCTTCCTCAGTTCCTCGCAGACCCCGCTGGCGTAGCCTGGCCTTATTGGCGCTGTGCCTGGCGCCTTTGCTGTGGCCGCTGCAACACCTGGCCGAGCGCTATTACCGCAGCGAACTGGCCGGGCAAAACCGCCAGACGCTCGACCTGTACGTGGCCAACCTGCTGGGCACGCTGCATCGCTATGAGGTGCTGCCGCAGATTCTGGGCCAGTTGCCTGACCTGCGCGAGCTGCTGGCTGACCCGGAAAGCCCGCAAGCCCTGAGTAAAGCCAATCAGTTGCTCAGTGAAATCACCAGCCAGACCGGCGCTGAAGTCATGTACCTGGTGGATGCTCATGGTGACACTATTGCGACGTCGAACTGGAATAAAAGCGATAGTTTTATCGGACGTAACTTTGCCTTCCGCCCCTATTTCAGCGAAGCGATGCAAGGCAAGCTCGGGCGCTTTTTCGGCCAGGGCACGACCTCCGGAAAACGCGGCTACTACTTTGCCGCACCGGTTGAGGTAGACAACCAAAAGCTTGGCGTACTGGTGGTCAAGGTCGACCTCGACCACACCGAGCGACTCTGGGGCAAAACACCGGAACAACTGTTGCTGACCGACAGCAATGGTGTGGTCATTCTCACTTCGCGCCCTGAATGGCGCTTCAGGTCCACCCGTGATCTGTCTGAGGAAGAACGTCAGGCCATTTTCGCCATTCTCCCCTACCCCACCAGTGACCCCAAGCCCCTGGCGCTCGACCCCAGTGCCTGGCTGGTACAGACACAAACCATCGACGAAACCGGCTGGCAGGCGAACATTCTTGCCCCTCGCACATTGATCGACCGCTCGGTGCGCACCGTGCTGGCCATCGGCGGCGCCACCTTGCTGGTGGTCATGCTGTTGATCGGTTTGATGATGCAGCGCCGGCGTCATTACCTGGATCGCATTGCATTTGAAGCCAAGGCCCGCCGCGAGCTGGAAATGCGTGTGGCAGAGCGCACCAGCGACCTTGAAGGGCTAAACCGGCGTCTGCGTGAAGAGGTACTGGAGCGCGAACATGCGCAACAGGAACTGGTGCGCGCCCAGGACGATCTGGTGCAGGCAGGCAAGCTGTCGGCGCTGGGCACCATGTCGGCCAGCATCAGCCACGAACTCAACCAGCCGCTGGCGGCTATCCGCAGTTATGCCGAAAACGCCGAAGTGTTGCTCGACCACCAACGTATCGACGATGCCCGCGGCAACCTCAAGCTGATCAACGAACTGACCGGCCGCATGTCCTCCATCATTGCCCACCTGCGCGCCTTCGCCCGCCGCGATCGCCACGCACCGGAAAGCGTCGCCCTGCAACCGGCGCTGGACGATGCCCTGGCGTTGCTGGCCAAGCGTCGACGCAGCATGGAAGTCGAACTGATCCGTGACTTGCCCGCCGCCACGCTCTGGGTTGAAGCCGGTGAAACACGCCTGCGTCAGGTACTGGGTAACCTGCTGGCCAACGCCCTCGATGCCTTGACCGAAAAAGGCCCGCCCCGGCGCTTGTGGCTAAGTGCCCAATCCACGCCGGAAGGCGTCACTGTGTACATTCGCGACAACGGCCCGGGTTTTTGCATGGAAGCGCTGGGCCGCGCCGGTGAGCCTTTCTATACCACCAAGACCCGTACTCAGGGGCTGGGCCTGGGGCTGGCCATTTGCGACACACTGATCCGCGCCTTTGGTGGCGAATTGTTGTTCGCCAACCACAAAGAAGGCGGCGCATTAATTACCTTACGCCTGCGCGCAGGTGCGCCAGGTGTGAGCTTGCAAGCTTCAGAGGACTCCAGGTCATGAGCCAGCCCATCGATCCGCACGTTCAGGTCATCCTGATCGATGATGACCCGCATCTGCGCCAGGCTTTGTATCAGACCCTGGACCTGGCCGGGCTCAAGGTGCTGCCACTGGCCGAAGCCAACGGCCTGGCCGAGCGTATCGGCCGGGACTGGCCGGGTGTGGTAGTCAGCGATATCCGCATGCCGGGCATGGACGGTCTTGAGCTGCTGGCGCAACTGCATGGCCAGGACCCGGAACTGCCGGTGCTGCTGATTACCGGTCACGGCGATGTGCCGCTGGCGGTGCAGGCCATGCGTGCAGGTGCCTATGACTTTCTCGAAAAGCCCTTTGCCAGTGACGCCCTGCTCGACAGCGTGCGTCGTGCTCTGGCCTTGCGCGCTCTGGTTATGGACAACCGCAGCCTGCGCCTGGCTCTGAGCGATCGCCAGTTGCTGAGCTCGCGGCTGGTGGGGGTATCACCGGCCATGTTGCGCTTGCGCGAGCAAATCGGCGCTCTGGCCGCCACCAAGGCCGATGTGCTGATCCTCGGCGAGACCGGCTCGGGCAAAGAAGTGGTTGCACGGGCGCTGCATGATTTATCGGCGCGGCGTAACGGCCCGTTTGTGGCGATCAATGCCGGGGCCCTGGCTGAATCCGTGGTTGAAAGCGAACTGTTCGGGCATGAGCCGGGGGCCTTTACCGGCGCGCAGAAGCGGCGCATTGGCAAGTTCGAGTTCGCCAATGGCGGCACCCTGTTCCTCGACGAAATCGAGAGCATGAGCCTGGACGTGCAGGTCAAATTGCTGCGTTTACTGCAAGAGCGCGTGGTCGAGCGCCTGGGTGGGAACCAGCTGATCCCGCTGGATATCCGGGTGATCGCCGCCACCAAGGAAGACCTGCGCCAGGCCGCCGATCAGGGCCGCTTCCGCGCCGACCTGTATTACCGCCTCAACGTAGCGCCCTTGCGCATCGCCCCCCTGCGTGAGCGGGGTGAAGATGTGCTGATGTTGTTCGATTATTTTGCCGGCGAAGCCAGCGTGCGCCATGACCTGACGCCCAACGTGCTGCAACCGGCGCAGCGGGCTTTATTGTTGCGCCACACCTGGCCTGGCAACGTGCGCGAGCTGCAAAACGTCGCCGAGCGCTTTGCCCTGGGCCTTGAATTGGCTCTGGATAACTCCGCTGAAGGCCAGCCAGCAGCGGGCAATGAAGTAGCTGGCGGCTTGAGCGAGCAGGTCGAGCACTTCGAGAAAAGCCTGATCGCCGCCGAGCTTGAACGCACCCACAGCTCCATGCGCAGCCTGGCCGAAGCACTGGGTGTGCCGCGCAAGACCCTGCACGACAAGCTGCGCAAGCACGGGCTGAACTTCGACAGCGCCAGCCATCCACACCCAGATGAACTTGATTAAAGAGGCCGCAGCATGAACCGCGACAGTCGTTATCTGGAGTCAGTTCTTCATCACGACATCCCGCTGACCCGGGAAATGGGTCTCAAGGTACTGGGCTGGCAAGACCGGCAGTTGCGTCTGCAGTTGCCGCTTGAAGCCAATATCAATCACAAGAGCACCATGTTCGGCGGCAGCCTGTACTGCGGCGCAGTGCTGGCGGGCTGGGGCTGGCTGCATTTGAGCCTGCGCGAAGCGGGAATCGAAGACGGGCATATCGTGATTCAGGAAGGTCATATCAGCTACCCGCTGCCCGTGACCGAGGACGCCATTGCGGTATGTGATGCGCCAGATGATGCGCAATGGAACAGGTTTTTGGCCATGTACAAACGCTACGGCCGCGCGCGGCTGACCCTGGAAACGCGGGTAGTCAATGTTCAGGGCGGGGAAGATGCGGTGAGGTTTAGCGGGCAGTACGTGTTACACCGCTAACTCGATTTTTGTGGGAACGGGCTTGCTCGCGATGGCCGCAGCGCGGTCTGGCTGAAAGACCGCAGCGCTTGCATCGCGAGCAAGCCCGCTCCCACAGGGTTGGATTAGCGTTGCGCCAGATCCAGCAATTTTTCGCGCCAAGGCGCCTGCGCCGGCAACGCCAGAAACGACTGATTGAGCAGCGACTCACGGGCCGGATAACTGAACGGTTCACCATCCAGTTGCAGCACCACACCACCAGCCCCTTCCAGCACACCCTGAGCCGCCGCCGTGTCCCACTGCGAAGTCGGCGCCAGGCGTGGATAACAATCAGCCGCTCCTTCAGCCAGCAAACAGAACTTCAAGGAACTGCCCACGCTGACCAACTTCAATTCGCCCAGATGCTCACTCAGCCCGGCCAGCAAGTGCTCCTGCTCAGGACTGGAATGGCGGCGGCTGGCGACTACGGTCAACGCCTCACCCGCAGGCGGTGTGTTTCGCACGCTGATGGGCACAGGTTCATCGCCCTCCGCCCGCCAGGCCCCCAGGCCCGCGCCGCCGTAGTAGCAACGACCGCTGGTGGGCATGGATACCACGCCAAACACCACACGACCCTGCTCGATCAACGCAATGTTGACGGTGAACTCTTCACTGCCGCAAATGAATTCCTTGGTGCCATCCAGCGGGTCAACCAACCACCAGCGCGTCCAACCCGCGCGCACGTCTTGCGCGATATTGGCGTCTTCCTCCGACAGTACCGGAATACTCGGGGCCAGCGCGGTGAGGCCATCAAGCAGGATGTGATGGGCGGCCAGATCAGCGGCCGTGACTGGCGAATCATCGGCCTTGGCACTGACTTCAACGCCCGCTCGCCAGAACGGCAAAATCGCGTCGCCAGCGGCATGGGCCAGTTTGATCACGCCTTCAAGCAAAGGATGGGGCAAGACACTCACGGCTGGAATGCTCCACGCTGGGTCAGCAGATCGCGGGCCAGATACAGCGCGGCCAGGGCACGACCTTCGCTGAATTGCGGGTTAAGCACCAGGCTCGACAGCTCACGCAGGTTGACCCGATCAACGCGCATCGGCTCAGGTTCGTCGCCTTCCAGATGCTCTTCGTAAAGATCGGTAGCCAGGACCACCTGAATTTTTTGACTCATATAGCCGGGGGACAGGGACAGCTCGGTCAAATGCTCGAGCTGGCGAGCACCGAAACCGGCCTCCTCCTTGAGCTCTCGTTCAGCCGCAGCCAACACATCTTCGCCCGGCTCGATCAGGCCCTTGGGCAGCGAAACTTCGTATTCATCAGTGCCGCCGCAATATTCTTCAACCAGAATCGCGTGCTCAGCATCGATCATGGCCACAATCATCACTGCGCCATAACCGTTGCCGCGCCCCACCAACCGTTCGTAAGTGCGCTCTACTCCATTGGAGAAGCGCAGTTGCACTTCTTCAACCCGAAACAATCGGCTACTGGCAACAATTTCACGGGCAAGTACGGTGGGTTTTTGGCGCATAGCGGCTCCTCAATATGAACGGGGTACTATACCCCGGCTTTTCCGATTGTCTGTGTCGGAAATTTTTACCTGTGGGAGAAGTTTTGCATGACCGTTTTACCTTGGCGCGACATTGATACCGTGCTGCTCGACATGGACGGCACGCTGCTCGACCTGCACTACGACAACCATTTCTGGCTGGAGCACCTGCCCCAACGCTATGCCGAGCTGCATGGCATCAGCCGGGCGATGGCGGATCTGGAACTGACGCCGCTATTTGAAGGCAACGCGGGCCAGTTGAAATGGTACTGCCTGGATTTCTGGAGCCGCGAGCTGAAGATCCCGGTGCGCGAACTCAAACTCGAAACCGCTCATCTGATTGCCTTGCGCCCCGATGCCGATACTTTTCTGGCAGCCATCAACAAAGCTGGCAAGCGGGTGATCATGATCACCAACGCGCACCGTGATTCGCTGTCGTTGAAAATGGAGCGCATTGAGCTGGCCCCGTATTTCGAGCGACTTATCAGTTCCCACGACTACGGTTATCCCAAGGAAAGCCCGGCGTTCTGGGATGCCCTGCAAGCAGATATCGGTTTTGACCCAGCCCGCAGCCTGTTTATCGACGATACCCTGCCAATTTTGCGCAGTGCCCGTGATTTTGGGGTGGCTCACTTGCTGGCAGTGAAACAGCCCGACAGCCAAAAAGGCCCGAAAGACACTGCAGAATTTGCTGCGCTGGGGGACTATCGCGAGTTGCTGGAAGGGCTGTGAATCTCTGAACCCGTGGGAGCGAGCCTGCTCGCGAAGTGCATTCGCGAGCAGGCTCGCTCCCACAGGGTAAAACGGTTTACTCGGGAATACGCAGCGTCTGGCCCGGATAGATTTTGTTCGGGTCCTTGAGCAACGGTTTGTTGGCTTCGAAAATCTTGTTGTACAGATTGGCGTTGCCGTACACCTGCAGCGAAATTGCGCTCAGGGTGTCGCCCTTTTTCACCACGACAAAACGCGAAGCCACAACAGCCGGGCCGGTCACGGTGATCTTGTCTTCAACACTGGCCACGCCTGCGATATTACCCGCCGCCAGGATGATTTTTTCTTTCTCTTCCTGGGTGGCCACTTCACCGCTGACTGTCACTTTGTCGCCTTCCACGGTAGCGGTGATGTTCGGATTGCCCAAGCCCACTTCCTGTACGTGCTTCTTGAGCTCCTCGCCCGCATTGGCGTTGCCCGGTGTCAGCAGGTCGATCAATTTTTCGCCGGCTTCTTTCACAAAGCTGAAAATACTCATACATCACGCTCCTAGGTTGGAAGATCCAGACTCAAGAGCGTAGACCATCTACGCCATGTGCAAGCGCGCTAGAATCGCCCGCTGAATTGCACCCGGAGCGACGATGGACATCAAACAGCTGAAATTCCTCATTGCCCTCGACGAAACCCGACATTTCGGTCAGGCCGCCGCGCGTTGCCATATCACGCAGCCCACCCTGTCCATGCGTTTGCGCAGCCTTGAACAGGAACTGGACTTGCAACTGGTCAATCGCGGACAGCGCTTCGAAAGCTTTACCGCACCTGGCGAGCGGGTGCTGGCCTGGGCCCGTACCGTGTTGGCCGCCTACGACGGTTTGCAGGCCGAAGCTGCTGCCTGTCGCGGTAACCTGATCGGTACTCTGCGCCTGGGCGTGGTGCCGCTGTCGAGTTTTGACCCCCTGCCGCTGTTGCAGCGTCTGCATCAGGAACATCCCGATCTGCGCTTCGAATTGTCAGCACTGAGCTCGGAACAAATCCTTGAGCAACTGGCCAGCAACCGGCTGGACGTGGGTGTCTCTTATCTTGAACGCCTTGACCAGGAACGTTTTGACTCCCTGGCCCTGGGCGAAACCCGCATGGGCCTGCTATACGACCAGCGGTATTTCAACTTCGGTGACCAGCCGCTTAGCTGGGAGGCGCTGACCAGCTTGCCGCTGGGCCTGCTCAGCAGCGGCATGCACTTTCGCCAGTCCATCGACCACAACTTCCACAGCCGGGGCCTTACGCCACAACCCCTGTTGCAAACCGATGCCGTTCATCAACTGTTACAAGCTGTCCACGGCGGGCTTTGTTGCGCGGTGATGCCCCTTGAGGGCGGGCTGGAAGCCCTGACCGACCACCTGCGCCTGCACCCCATAGAAGATGCACGCACCTTGGCCCGCCTGGGTTTGATCATGCGTCGTGAGGCACCGCGCTCAGCGCTGGCCGAAGCCTGTTTCGCGCTTTATCAGAAATCACCAAGCTCTTCTTGATCGACGCCATCTATCAATAGATCAGCACTAGCGATTAGACGCGACACTGTGTCGCGCCTAGGCTTAGAGCTCAATTGATTGTCGGTACTGCCTTATGAACGCCAAGCGCCCTCTGTGCGCGGCGCCTGCTTCTGTCACGCCCGCGCCTGCTGCCAGCCAGAGCTATGACTACGTCAACCTGGACCACAGTGGTGGTGCGCAAACTGCACTGGCCGAAGAGGTCGCCCTGGCGATTGCCTATAACGGCATCAGTCAGGCCGTGATGCTGGTCACACCCACTGACCTTGAGGACTTTATCGTCGGCTTCAGCCTGGGCAGCGGCATCATTCAAGACGCCAGCGAAATCTACGACCTCAAACTGACCGGTGCAGGGTCTGCCCAATACGCTCAGGTCGAAATCGCCAGCCGGGCGTTCTGGAACCTCAAGCAGCAACGCCGCCAACTGGCCGGCACCAGTGGGTGCGGGCTGTGTGGGGTGGAAGCGGTGGAACAGGCCTTGCCCGATCTCCAGGTATTGCCCGGCGCGCCTTTGCCACCGGCGCAGTGGCTGGAAGGCCTGCGCCAGCGCATCAGCGACTTTCAACCCTTGGGCCAGCACTGCGGCGCCGTACACGCTGCAGTCTATATGGACGGCCAGGGCCAGCTGCTGCTGGGTCGTGAAGACATAGGCCGGCACAACGCCCTCGATAAATTGATCGGTGCTCTGGTACGCCAGCAAATCGATCTGACGGGTGGCACAGCAATCGTCACCAGCCGTTGCAGCCTGGAACTGATTCAAAAAGTGCTGCGCGCCGGCATCCAGACCCTGATCAGCCTGTCCTCGCCCACGGGCCTGGCGCTGCAATGGGCGCGGCGGCACAACCTCAACCTTATTCATCTGCCACAAAAAAGCGCGCCCAGGGTCTACAGCCCCGCGCAGGAGAAACAACCGTGAGCACACACCATCAAGCCGACAAAACCCCAACTCCCCGCTACAAGCCCTACAAAGGCCCGGCCGGTGGCTGGGGCGCGCTGATCAGTGTGGCGCAAGCCTGGTTGACCAGCGACAACGCACTGAAAAACCTGCGCATGATGCTCAAAACCAACCAGAACGGCGGCTTCGACTGCCCGGGCTGCGCCTGGGGTGATTCGCCGGAAAGCGGCCTGGTCAAGTTTTGCGAGAACGGCGCCAAGGCAGTGAACTGGGAAGCTACCAAGCGCCGGGTCGATGCGGCGTTTTTCGCCAAGCACAGCGTCAGCGCGCTGCTGGAGCAAAGTGATTACTGGCTCGAATATCAGGGCCGCCTGACCGAGCCCATGAGCTATGACCCGGAAACCGACCGCTACGTCCCCATCAGCTGGGATGCCGCCTTCGCCTTGATCGCCAGGCACTTGCTCAACCTGGCCAGCCCCAACGAAGCCGAGTTCTACACCTCGGGCCGGGCCAGCAACGAAGCGGCGTATTTGTACCAACTGTTTGTGCGCGCGTTTGGCACCAACAACTTCCCGGATTGCTCGAACATGTGCCACGAGGCCAGCGGCGTGGCCCTGGCGCAAAGCATCGGCGTGGGTAAAGGCACCGTGACCTTTGATGATTTCGAGCACGCGGATGCGATTTTTGTATTGGGGCAAAACCCCGGCACCAACCACCCGCGCATGCTCGAACCACTGCGCGAGGCGGTCAAGCGCGGCGCCCAGGTAGTGTGCGTCAACCCGCTCAAGGAGCGCGGGCTGGAACGTTTCCAGCACCCGCAGCATCCGTTGGAAATGCTCACCAACGGCGACCGTCCGACCAACACGGCCTACCTGCGCCCGGCACTGGGCGGCGACATGGCGCTGTTGCGCGGCATGGCCAAGTTCCTCCTGCAGTGGGAGCGCGATGCCCAGGCCGCAGGCGAACCGGCCGTGTTCGATCATGCATTTTTGAATGAGCACACTGCGGGCATTCTCGATTACATCTCCAGCCTCGACGACACCTCGTGGGACCATATCGTGGAGCAATCGGGCCTGACCCTTGTTGATATCGAACGCGCCGCACGCATGTACCTCAAGGGCAAGAACGTAATCATGTGCTGGGCGATGGGCATCACCCAGCATCGTCATTCGGTGCAGACCATCCAGGAAATCGCCAACCTGATGCTGTTGCGCGGCAATATCGGCCGCCCCGGCGCCGGCCTGTGCCCGGTACGCGGCCACAGCAACGTACAGGGCGACCGCACGATGGGCATCAACGAACGTCCGCCGGTGGCCTTCCTCGATTCGTTGGAGCGTCGCTTCCAGTTCAAGGTGCCCCGTGAAAACGGCCACAACGTGGTTGAAGCCATCCACGCCATGCTTGAAGGCCGAGCCAAGGTGTTTATCGGCCTGGGCGGCAACTTCGCCCAGGCCACTCCAGACAGCCCGCGCACCGCACAGGCCCTGCGCAATTGCGCCCTGACTGTACAGATCAGCACCAAGCTCAACCGCAGCCACCTGATGCACGGCAAACAAGCGCTGATCCTGCCATGCCTGGGCCGTACCGATATCGACATTCAGGCAGAAGGCCCGCAAGCGGTGACCGTGGAAGACTCGTTCAGCATGGTCCACGCCTCCAATGGCCAGTTGCAGCCACTGTCCAGGCAGATGCGCTCGGAGCCCGCAATCATTGCCGGCATTGCTGCGGCCACACTGGGCACCCACCCGATTGACTGGAACTGGGTCGTCGCTGACTACCGACGCATTCGCGACTTGATTGCCGACACCATTCCCGGTTTCAAGGACTTCAACACGCGCATCGAACACCCGGGCGGCTTCTATTTGGGCAACTCGGCCGGTGCGCGACAGTGGAACACGCCGTCCGGGCGCGCCAACTTCCGCCCCAACGCACTGCCTCAAGACCTGGTAGATGCCCGCACCCGCGCCACAGGCCGGCTGCCCGACCTGATCTTGCAGTCCATGCGCTCTCACGATCAGTACAACACCACTATCTATGGCCTCGATGACCGCTATCGCGGGGTCAAGGGCCAGCGTGATGTGCTGTTCGTCAACGAAGCCGACATCATCCGCCTGGGCTTCAAGCCGGGGCAGAAGGTCGATATCGTTTCGATCTGGGATGACCGGCACGAGCGCAGGGTGAAAAATTTCACCCTGCTGGCGTTTGATATTCCTGCCGGGCAAGCTGCGGCGTACTACCCGGAGGTCAACCCGCTGGTGCCTCTGGAAAGCACGGGCGATGGCAGCCATACGCCTACGTCCAAGTTCGTGGCGATTTGCCTGGAGGCAGCCAGCCCGTCAACGCTGATCATGGCTAAGGCCAGCTGAGCACTTTTTGTTCGTTTGTGGTGGGAGCGGGCTTGCCCGCGATGGCATCTCCGCGGTTTGACCGTCATCCCGCGGTGCCTGAATCGCGGGCAAGCCCGCTCCCACATTCAAGCAGCGCGCCTCTGAACTGCGGCCACAAAAAAGGCCGTTTTCCTACGAAAACGACCTAACCGAACTAGCTAACAGACCCTCGAAAACAGATTAAGTTCCCTAGTAAAAACAACAACTTATAGAATTGTGTACAACTCGTGCTACTCGTCGGATTTCGATTGTCACCAACCGCTTGCAGCCTCAGGATCGCGCCGTCATCTCTTTGAGGCTCATCCATGAAGCTCACCTCGATTCTCTTGTTGTCCCTTGGCCTGGTCAGTGGCGTAGCCTCGGCCGGTGGCACCACCGAAGCCGGTGTAGGCGGCGCATTAGGCGGGGTTCTTGGCGCCGTTGTTGGCCAACAGCTCGGCGGCTCGACCGGTTCTGCGATTGGTGCAGGTGTGGGTGGTGCGGCAGGTAGTGCCGTAGGTGCCGACAAACGCAGCCGTGGTGAAGCCGCCATTGGCGGCGCACTGGGTGCTGCAGGCGGTAACGTGCTGGGCCGCAGTGTCGGCGGCAGCACAGGCGCACTGGTGGGCTCGGCCGCTGGCGGTGGTGCCGGTGGCGCGCTGGGCAACTATATGGGCAATAAAAGCGACAGCGACGATCGCCGCTATCGTGACCGCGATAACCGTCGCTACTACCGCGACGATCATCGCGGCCGTGGCCACGCGTATGGCCATCGCAAAAACAAGCATCGTCACGACTGATGCGTACAACGGGAGCCGAAAGGCTCCCGTTTTTTTTACCTGCGCCTGCTCCGGGCAAATTGTTTCAATGCATTACGCCCGCCTGTTTTGCCCCTGATCATGCAATCTGCATGCACCGAAAAAACCAACCATTTGCAAGCCATTGAAAGATATGGAATTACCTGCAACACAGGGTTGGCACATCCCCTGCAATTACCTGAATGAACGCTGCACTTCCTACCATTCAGGAGCACAACAACAATGATCGGGACAACTGAACACTATCCCGCAGCCCTGCAAGATTCCTCCGGTCAATCCGGTGTTTCCTGGGCCGCCATCTTTGCCGGCGCCGCCACTGCTGCCGTCCTCTCCCTGCTGCTGCTGATGCTGGGGGCGGGGCTTGGGTTTTCTGCGGTTTCACCGTGGGCCAATGAAGGGGTGGGCGCCAAAGGCCTGGGTATTACCGCCATCGTCTGGCTGGCCGTTACCCAGATCATTGCTTCCGGCATGGGCGGTTATCTGGCCGGTCGTTTGCGGGTCAAATGGACCAACCTGCATGGCGATGAAGCCTACTTTCGCGACACCGCCCATGGTTTTCTGGCATGGGCCGTGGCCACGCTGGTAACCGCTACCCTGGTTGCAGGCTCGGTCAGCAGCGTGATCGGCAGCGGCGTTCAAGCCGGGGCCAGCGTAGCTTCAGGCGCCGCAACGGCGATCAGCAGTGCAGCCGGCAGTGCCGCAGCCAACAATGGCGACAAAGGTTCGGACTATTTTATCGACAGCCTGTTTCGCGATGACCGCGGCACCGCTGTCAGCGAAGACGCAGCCCATGGCACCGTGGCCCGCATCTTCGCCCACAGCCTGGCCAATGACGGCCAATTGAGCAGTGAAGACCGTACCTACCTGGCCCAAATCATCGCCCAGCGCACCAACCTCAGCCAACCTGAAGCCGAGCAACGGGTCGACCAGGTCTACGCCAAGGCCCATCAGGCTGTTGAAGAGGCCAAGGTAAAAGCCAAGGAAGCCGCTGATACCGCTGCCAAGGTCGCCGCCTGGTCCACCTTGTGGATGTTTATCACACTGCTGATCGGCGCTTTCTTTGCCAGCCTGTGCGCCACCTTTGGCGGCCGTCGCCGGGATGCCGTGACGTATCTGACCCCCACCACCACAACCCCGCTGGTTTAACCCGGGCTATTCGTTGACTGGAGAATAAAATGCGCTCACTTCTGCTGTTTTTCCTCGGTATTCCAATTCCGATCATTATTCTGATTGCGTTGTTTGTTCACTGATAACAGTGCGCAAACCCAGCCGACGGCCTTCCTTGAGAAGGCCGTTTTGTTTTCCGGGATTCAGACCGGCAGGCAGGTGGTGGACTTGATCTCGGACAACGCCACAATCGAATTCACCTCTTGAATGCCCGGCACCATCGACAGTTTCTCAAAGAAAAACCGCTCGTAGGCTTCGATATCAGCCGTCACGATACGCAGCAGAAAATCTACCGCTCCCATCAGCACATAGCATTCCAGCACTTCGGGGAAACCGCGGATCGCGTCAGTAAACTCGGTGAAGTTTGAGCGACCGTGTGCATTGAGTTTGATCTCGGCAAAAATTTGCGTATTGAGGCCGATTTTCTTGCGATCGAGCAAGGTGACCTGGCCACGAATGATGCCCTCGTCCTTCATCTTCTGGATCCGCCGCCAGCAGGGCGATTGCGAAAGCCCCACCTTCTCCGCGATCTGCGCGCTGGACAGCGAAGCGTCCTCTTGCAGCAGCGCCAATATGCGTCGGTCGTAAGCATCCAGCTCGCTTTGCATAAAAATACCCATTAATGAATAAGCTGAGACTTGTTCGAGTCTATTTATCGTCAATTCAAAACATCTTAGATAAAAAAATTCTCCCGCGACGTGTAAATATTTCTCCAGTCTGAACAGGAGCCATTGCATGCCGCATCTTGAAGTCATTACCCACGCCCCTCGCCCCGACGTATGGGCCAGCAATGCAGCCCCTTGCCAGGTGCTTTTCCGTATCCAGGCCGAAGCCGATGCCGACGTGCTGTGCCGGGTGCTCAATCTGTTTGCCCTGCAGCAACTGATCCCGCAGCAAGTGGATGTGGTACGTGACGGGGACACCTTGAGCATTGACATCCGCAGTCACGAACAGAGCTGGCACCGTGCCCGGATCATCGGCGAAAAACTGCGCAGCCTGATCAGCGTCTTCGACATGCAGCTGCAACCCGTGCAGGCCGCCAAGGACCCGGCAATGCAAGCTTGCGGGTAATAGTTCGCAACCATTGGTGGCAGGCGGGCCAACACGGCGCAACTAGGCTTTATCAGGTACATGGCCAGACAAGGACCTGTCTGCGCCGATGCCTCAAGGAGCCGTTATGCGCATCACCCCGTCCCATGACCGGTGGCTGAACCTCAACAATCTGTTATCCGCGCTGTTGGCGCAAAATCGTATCCAGCAAAGCTGCGCCACGCAGGCAATGGTACGCAGTCGCGAAGCGTCCAGTGCCACCCTCCACCCCCTGGTATTTCTTGCGCAGCAACAATTCTGCGATCCCGATCGGGGAGGCAGGATTCTCGATCTTGAAACCCTCACTGCCTGGCTCGCCAACCATGCAGGGCAACCCTACCTGCGCCTTGATCCGCTCAAGGTCGATGTCGCCACCGTGACCGGAGCAATGTCCTTTGCCTTCGCCCAGCGGCATGGAATCATCGCGGTGGCGGCCGATGCCTCAGCCATCACAGTTGCCAACACCCAGCCCTGGGTCAGCAGTTGGGAGGCCGATTTGCGCCAGTCGCTCAAGCGCCCTATCAGACGTGTCATTGCCAACCCCCTGGAAATCCAGCGCCTCAACGTAGAGTTTTTCCAGCTGGCCAAATCGGTCACTGGGGCTGTACTCAACGATCAGAAGACCAGCCCGCCGGCCAATTTCGAACAACTGCTGACCTTGGGCGCAGGCGAGCGGGAACCGGATGCCAACGATGCTCACATCGTCAATATCGTCGACTGGCTGTTTCAGTACGCCTTTGAACAACGCGCCAGCGATGTCCACCTGGAGCCCCGCCGTGAGCAGGGTTGCGTGCGCTTTCGGATCGACGGCGTGCTGCATGATGTTTACCACTTCCCGCCACAGGTAACGATGGCCGTTGTCAGTCGCCTCAAGAGCCTGGGCCGGATGAATGTTGCCGAAAAACGCAAACCCCAGGACGGCCGGATAAAAACCCGCCTGCCCCAGGGTGCTGAAGTGGAACTGAGGCTCGCCACCCTGCCCACGGCCTTTGGCGAAAAAATGGTGATGCGTATTTTTGACCCGCAGGTCCTGCTCAAAGATTTCGACCAGTTGGGCCTCTCCCCGAACGACTTGCAACGCTGGCAGCACATGACCACCCGGCCCAACGGCATTATTTTGATTACCGGCCCCACCGGCTCGGGCAAAACCAGCACCCTGTATGCAACGCTCAAGCAACTGGCCACCCCCAAAATCAACCTGTGCACCCTCGAAGACCCCATCGAAATGATCGAGCCGGCGTTCAATCAAATGCAGGTTCAGACCAACATTGACCTGACCTTCGCCAACGGTGTGCGGGCGCTGCTGCGCCAGGACCCGGACATCATCATGCTCGGTGAGATACGTGATCTGGAAACCGCCGAAGTGGCTGTTCAGGCTGCACTCACCGGGCATCTGGTGCTCTCGACCCTGCATACCAACGACGCTCCCGGCGCCATCAGCCGCCTGCAAGAACTCGGGGTTGCCCCCTATCTGATAAAGGCCACATTGCTGGGTGTCATGGCCCAGCGACTGGTCAGAACCTTGTGCCCGGAGTGCAAGACCGAACATCCGCCGGCTCCCGACGAATGGCAGGATTTTGCCCCGGCCTGGGCCGGGGCAGCACCGGACACAATCTGCCGGGCCGTTGGTTGTGCGCAGTGCCGCGAAACCGGTTACACCGGGAGGGTCGGTGTTTACGAAGTCATGGTCATAAGCGAAAAACTCAGGGGGCTGATTGGCCGCGAAACCGACCTCAACGCCATTCGTCGCCAGGCGGGTGCACAAGGAATGCTCAGCCTCAGGCTTGCTGCGGCCCTAAAAGTTGCAGACGGGGTGACCTCACTGCAAGAAGCACTGCGAGTCACCCCGCATGCTTGAGTTGTTTTGACTAAAATCCAGGGAGTTGGACAATTTTCTAGATCGCTACGCTTCACGCTCGTTTGTTTCTTACACCTCAAAAACAAGGAATGGTTATGCAAGTGGGTACTGTGATCCTGTTATTTGTCGCCCTGGCCATTGCCGTGCTCTTTATGGGCTTCAAGGTGGTGCCGCAAGGTTATCAATGGACGGTGGAACGCTTCGGGCGATACACCAATACCCTCAAGCCGGGCCTGAACATCATCATCCCGGTGATGGATCGTATCGGACGCAAGATCAACGTCATGGAAAGCGTGCTGGATATCCCCCCACAAGAAGTGATTACCGCCGATAACGCCACAGTACAAATCGATGCCGTGTGTTTCTTCCAGGTGGTCAACACGGCGCAAGCCGCCTATGAGGTCAACAACCTCGAGCATGCCATTCGCAACCTGCTGCAAACCAACATCCGTACCGTGCTGGGTTCCATGGAGCTGGATGCCATGCTCAGCCAGCGTGACGGCATCAACGAAAAACTGTTGCGCACCGTTGATGAAGCAACGGCACCGTGGGGCATCAAAATCACCCGTATCGAGATCAAGGACATCAGCCCGCCGGCCGACCTGATGGCCGCCATGTCCGGGCAAATGAAAGCCGAACGTATCAAGCGTGCGCAAATTCTTGAAGCTGAAGGGCTAAGGGCCGCAGCAATCCTCACCGCCGAAGGCAAAAAACAGGCACAGATCCTCGAAGCCGAAGGGGGCCGCCAGGCAGCGTTCCTCGAAGCCGAAGCCCGCGAACGCCAGGCCGAAGCCGAAGCCCGCGCCACACAAGTGGTGTCGGAAGCCATTGCCTCAGGCAACGTGCAGGCGATCAACTATTTTGTTGCACAAAAATATATCGATGCGCTGGGCAAACTGGCTTCTGCCAACAACAGCAAGGTCATCCTCATGCCGCTGGAAGCCAGCCAGGTGATCGGCGCCGTGGGAGGCATCAGCGAAATCGTCAAAGCCACCTTTGATACCAGGAAGGCCTGATACATGTGGGAGTTTCTGCAAGACCTGAACTTCTGGGACTGGCTGGCTCTTGGCACGGTGCTGCTGATTCTGGAGGTATTCGGCGCCGGTGGTTATCTGCTGTGGGTGGGCCTTGCCGCCCTGATTGTGGGCGGCTTGACGTTCCTGGCCCCGGAGCTGCCCTGGACACTGCAATTGCCGCTGTTTGGCGTGCTGGCGATCCTCACGGCGGTATTCTGGTGGCGGCGCCAACGTGGCACTGGGGAGAGTGGCGACCAGCCGAACCTGAACCGCCGCGGTCATGAGCTGATCGGCCGTACTTTTATCGTGCAACAGGCGATTGTCGAAGGGCGGGGCAAAATCAAGGTAGGGGACAGCGTATGGATGGCAGTAGGGCCTGACGCTCCGGTGGGAACATCGGTACGCGTAACCGAACAAAACGGAGCCGTGTTGAGCGTAGAAATTGTGCCGTAAGGTTACGGAACTCCTGCGCACTATTGGCAATCAAATGCTATAGCTAATCTATCCGGAGTCACCGTCATGCGTCTCAAATATGCTGTTGCCGCTATCGCCTTGCTGTCCCTGCCTGTTGGTTCGGCCATGGCCGACAGCTTCTGGCGTAATGTGCTGTCTTCCGGCGCAACCACCGGGTCCACTTACCTGACCTTCAAAAAAGACCGCAAAGTCATCGCAGCTCAAGATGACGCCGGCAGCTTTGTCGCCAGTAACGGATCAATTCGTGGCCCGTACCTGGAGTCGGCCATGCAACAAGTGCGCGCCGATAACCCGAACCTGAAAGTCAGCGATATGGACCTGGCTAACGCGATTCTGGTTAAAAACGCCACGGCTGAGTAAACACCTCCATCTGTGGATTCTCTGTTGCAGGTCAAGCCTTATTGTGGGAGCGAGCCTGCTCGCGAACGACCTTCGCGAGCAGGCTCGCTCCCACAGTTGCAGTTTTCCTGTAGCAGCTGCCGAAAGCAGCTGCTACGCAATACGGCCCTTGCTCATTCAGCCGCCATACAGAATTTTCACCAGCTGTGAGTGATCCTGCGGGTATGATCTTGAGCACTATGCTGTTGCTCTTTGGTTACTCAAATTCACTCACATCGGACGTCATGCCTCTATGAGCTCGCTGCCTTTCCTGCCGTTTTCCAAACCCACCATTGATGAAGCCACCATTGCTGCCGTGGGCGACGTGTTGCGCTCGGGCTGGATCACCAGCGGGCCCAAGGTGCAGGCATTCGAAGCACAATTGTCCGAGTATTTTGGCGGGCGCCCGGTGCGCACTTTCAACTCCGGCACTTGCACCATGGAAATCGCTCTGCGCATTGCCGGAATCGGTGCTGGCGATGAAGTCATCACCACGCCTATTTCATGGGTCGCTACTGCCAATGTGATTATCGAAGTCGGTGCCACGCCGGTGTTTGCCGATATCGACCCGGTAACCCGCAATATCGATCTTAACAAGCTCGAAGCAGCCATTACCCCACGCACCAAGGCCATCATTCCGGTGTACCTGTCGGGCCTGCCAGTGGACATGGACGCGCTCTACGCAATTGCCAAAAAACATAACCTGCGCGTGGTTGAAGATGCGGCCCAGGCCCTGGGCTCCAGCTGGCAAGGTGAGTGCATTGGCGCACGCGGCGATTTCGTTTCTTTCAGTTTTCAGGCCAACAAGAACATCACCTCATCCGAAGGTGGTTGCCTGGTACTGAACAATGAAGAAGAAGCGCGGCTGGCCGAAAAATACCGCCTGCAAGGCGTTACCCGTACCGGTTTCGACGGCCTGGATGTCGACGTGCTGGGTGGCAAGTTCAATATGACCGACATTGCGGCTGCGATTGGTCTGGGCCAGTTCGCCCATATCGAAACCATCACCGCCCATCGTCGGGCGCTGGCCAAGCATTACTTTGAGTGCTTCGGGTCGGATTTTGAAGCGGAATACGGCGCGCAACTGCCGGTGGCGGATTTCAACAACACCAACTGGCATCTGTTCCAGCTCGTGCTGCCTGAGCGCAAGGATGGTCAACCGGCGCGGGCGACCTTTATGAAAGAAATGCAGGCATTGGGCGTGGGCATCGGTTACCACTACCCGCCAATTCACTTGCTCAGCCTGTACCGCGCGCAGGGCTTTAAAGAAGGGATGTTCCCGGTGGCCGAACGTGTCGGGCGCCTGATCGTATCATTGCCGATGTTTACGGCGATGACCAAGGCCGATGTAGAGCGTTCGGTGGCAGCGGTGAAAGCAGTTCTGCATAACGCCTGACCTCCCTGTGGGAGCGAGCCTGCTCGCGAAGCTTGTTCGCGAGCAGGCTCGCTCCCACAGTTGAGAATCTTTTGCTCGTTACTCGCCGATGGCAGCCTTGTAGCCGGCAGCGTCCAGCAGTTTTTCCAGCTCGGCGGTGTTGCTTGGCTTGAGCTTGAAAATCCAGCTGGTGTACGGCTCGCTGTTCAGCGACTCAGGGCTGTCAGCCAGCGCTTCATTGACGGCAATCACTTCGCCCGACACCGGCGAGTAGATGTCGGAAGCGGCTTTTACCGACTCCACAACACCCGCGGTATCGCCAGCAGCGAATACTTTGCCAACTTCAGCCAGCTCAACAAACACCACATCCCCCAAGGCTTCCTGAGCGTGATCGCTGATGCCTACGGTAACCGTGCCATCTGCTTCCAGACGGGCCCACTCGTGACTTTCAGCAAAGCGCAACTCGGCAGGGATCAGGCTCATATTCAGTGTCCTCAAGTATAAATGTCAGCGGCATGCACTCTGTGCACGCCCGCCAGTAAACGTTAGATCAAGGCTTTGCCAAGACGAACAAAAGTCGGTTTGACTACGCGAACCGGGTACCACTTGCCACGAATCTCAACCTCGGCACGGTCAGCCGTTGCCATCGGAACTCGCGCCAGAGCGATCGATTTGCTTAGCGTGGGAGAGAAACTACCACTGGTGATCTCTCCTTCGCCAACATTGGCGATGCGAACCACCTGATGGGCGCGCAAAACACCCCGCTCTTCAAGCACCAAACCCACCAGTTTGAGCTGCACGCCACCGGCCTTTTCGGCCTCCAGCGCTTCGCGCCCCACGAACTTGCGTGAAGCAGGCTCCCAGGCAATGGTCCAGGCCATATTGGCGCAAAGGGGGGACACCGACAGGTGGATATCCTGCCCGTAGAGGTTCATGCCGGCTTCCAGGCGCAAGGTGTCGCGGGCGCCAAGGCCGATCGGTGAAATACCGGCGCCGACCAGATCGTTGAAAAAAGCCGGGGCCTGATCGGCCGGAAGCACGATTTCAAGGCCGTCTTCGCCGGTGTAGCCGGTGCGGGCAATAAACCAGTCGCCACAGCTCTGCCCTTCAAAGGGCTTGAGCTGCTGGATCAGTTGGGCACGGGCCTGGCTCACCAGTTCGGCGACCTTATGTCGCGCCTGTGGCCCCTGAATGGCCAGCAGGGCCAACTCTGGACGCTCCTGCAGTTGCACGTCATAGCCCTTAAGCTGAGCCTGCATCCAGGCCAGATCCTGATCGCGAGTGGCGGCGTTGACGATAAGCCGATAACCGCCAGGCATCAGGTAGACGATCATGTCGTCGACCACGCCGCCCTGCTCGTTGAGCATGGCGCTGTACAAGGCGCGACCGGGGGTGTTCAGTCGTTCGACATCGTTGGCCAGCAAATACTGCAACCATTGCTTGGCCTGAAGCCCGGTGATGTCGATCACGGTCATATGCGAGACATCAAAAACCCCACAGTCGCGGCGCACCTCATGGTGCTCCTCAACCTGCGAGCCGTAATGCAAAGGCATATCCCAACCGCCAAAATCGACCATCTTCGCGCCTAGGGCGAGATGCAGGTCATACAGAGGCGTACGCTGTCCCATGGGTTTCTCCTTCCGGGCTTGGCGAAGGTGCGGACAGGCTGCGGAGCATTTCAAGCCAAACAAGCGGCTTTTTTACATCACGCAGAAACCTGGCCTGACAGACAGACCGCACCGAATGCCGCGCATTGTAGCCGCATGCAGGAGGACTGACACCTAACCGATGCGATGGGCCGAGCGTCGAATCAAACCGATGACCGGTAACAAACCGACCAGTACCAGGGTCAAGGCCGGCAGCGAAGCCCGCGCCCACTCACCCTCGCTGGTCATCTCGAAGATGCGTACGGCCAGCGTATCCCAGCCAAACGGGCGCATCAGCAAGGTCGCCGGCATCTCCTTGAGCACATCAACAAACACCAGCAGCGCAGCGCTCAAGGTGCCCGGCAGCAGTAATGGCAGATACACCTTGAAAAACAGTCGCGGGCCACTGACGCCCAAACTGCGGGCGGCTTCGGGCAAAGACGGACGAATCCGCGCCAGGCTGTTTTCCAGCGGCCCATAGGCCACGGCAATAAATCGCACCAGATACGCCAGCAACAGGGCCGACAGGCTGCCCAGCAGCAACGGTTTGCCCGCACCGCCCAGCCACCCCGAAACAGGGATCACCAGTTCGCGGTCCAGATAACTGAACGCCAGCATGATCGACACCGCCAGCACCGAACCCGGCAAGGCATAGCCCAGGTTCGCCAGGCTGACCCCGGCACGGATAGCCGGGGTTGGCGCCTGGCGTCGGGCAAAGGCCAGCACCAGCGCCACGCTGACGGTAATCAGCGCCGCCATTGCCCCCAGATACAGGGTATGCACGATCAAACCGACATAACGCTCGTCCAGATCAAAGCGCCCGCGCTGCCAGAACCACACCACCAGTTGCAACATCGGGATCACGAATGCACAGGCAAACACCAGCAGACACCAGCCACTGGCCAGCCATGCCTTGGGCCCGCTCAGGTGGTAAAGGGCAGTGACCCGTGGTCGCTCGTTGCTGGCACGGCTGGCCCCCCTGGCGCGGCGCTCGCCGTAGAGCACCAGCATGACCACCAGCAACAGCAAACTGGCCAGTTGTGCTGCCGTCGACAGACTGAAAAAACCGTACCAGGTCTTGTAAATAGCCGTGGTGAAGGTGTCGAAGTTGAACACCGACACAGCACCGAAATCAGCCAGGGTTTCCATCAAGGCCAGCGCTACGCCGGCACCAATTGCCGGGCGCGCCATCGGCAATGCCACGCGCCAGAATGCCTGCCACGGGCTTTGCCCCAGCACCCGTGCCGCTTCCATCAGGCCTTTGCCCTGGGCCAGAAACGCCGTGCGCGCCAGCAGGTAGACATAGGGGTAGAACACCAGAATCAGCACGGTGATCACCCCCCCGGTTGAGCGCACCCGAGGCAGCCGCAAGCCCATGCCGAACCACTCGCGCAGCAGGGTCTGTATGGGCCCGGCGAAGTCCAGCAAGCCCACAAACACAAACGCCAGCACATAGGCGGGAATCGCAAACGGCAGCATCAACGCCCAGTCCAGCCAGCGCCTGCCAGGGAACTCACAGAGGCTGGTCAACCAGGCCAGGCTTACGCCCAACAGCGTGACGCCGATGCCCACACCGACGATCAGTGTAAGGGTGTTGCCCAGCAGGCGCGGCATCTGCGTGTCCCACAAGTGGCTCCAGATCTGGGCATCAATGCTTTGCCAGGACAGCAGCAACACGCTCAGCGGCAGCAGCACCAGGGCAGCAATGACAAAAACCAGCGGGTACCAGCGACGTTGGGCAGGATGGGCCACGAAAAACTCTCGGAGGTGGATGGGACGACGTGAAAACAAATGTGGGAGCGGGCTTGCTCGCGATGCAAACACCGCAGTTTCCAATGAAACCCCGGCGATGCTATCGCGAGCAAGCCCGCTCCCACAGGTATTACTTCAGATTTTGATCAGTTCCAGCCAGCACGGTCCATCATGCGGATCGCTTCAGCCTGGCGCTTGCCTGCCACTTCAACCGGCAGTGCATCGGCCTTGAAGCTACCCCAGCTCGCCACTTCCGCCGAAGGTGGAACGCTTGGGTTGGCCGGAAATTCCTGGTTTACGCCAGCGAAAATCGATTGGGCTTCAGGGGTGGTCATCCACTCCACCAATGCCTTGGCCGCTTCAGGATGCGGCGCGTACTTGGTCAGGCCAATACCCGACAAGTTGACGTGAACGCCACGATCCGCCTGGTTGGGCCAGAACAGCTTCACCGCCAGATCGGGCTTCTGCTTGTGCAGGCGACCGTAGTAGTAAGTGTTGACGATGCCCACGTCACATTGCCCGGCGTTGATGGCTTCAAGCACGGCGATGTCATCCGAGAACACGTCTGTGGACAGGTTGTTGACCCAGCCCTTGAGGATTTCTTCGGTTTTATCGGCGCCATTCACTTCGATCATGGTGGCGGTCAGCGACTGGTTGTAAACCTTCTTGGCAGTGCGCAGACACAAGCGACCTTCCCAGTTCTTGTCGGCCAAAGCCTCATAGGTCGACAGTTCTTCTGGTTTAACCCGGTCCGTCGAATAGGCGATAGTCCGTGCGCGCAGGCTCAGACCAGTCCACTCGTGAGAAGAAGAGCGATATTGCGGCGGGATATTTTTGTCGATCACCTCGGAGGTGAACGGTTGCAGGATGCCCATTTGCTCAGCTTGCCAAAGGTTACCGGCATCCACGGTTAGCAACAGATCGGCTGTGGCGTTTTGCCCCTCGGCCTTGATGCGCTGCATCAGCGGCGCTTCCTTGTCGGTGATGAACTTGACCTTGACCCCGGTTTTCGCGGTGTAGGCATCAAATACCGGTTTGATCAGTTCGTCGATACGCGAGGAGTAAACCACCACCTCATCGGCAGCAGAAACACCGCTCGCAAAAACGGTCAGGGCCAGGGCAGTCAGTAGACGCTTGCGTGCCAACATGAGGGGCGGTCTCTCTTAATGCGAATCGGGCGTAAATGGTAGTGAATCACATTTGCCATCTCAACCTAACTCGCCCCGGAGGAGTTACCAGATGTTACGGCCTGGCCAGCGGCGGCAGGTCGCCACTCAGGCCCAGTGCCTGACGCACAAACAAGGCCTTGGCCTCGGGCATTTTATCCACCCATTTCAAACCGGTGTTGCGCAACAGGCGGGCGGTCAGGGAGTCGGCCTGGAACAAGCGTTCAAAGCCCTCCATCGCCGCCATCAGCGCCAGGTTGTGGGGCATGCGCCGCCGCTCGAAACGGCTCAGCACACGCACATCCGCCAAACGTTCGCCACGGTCCACAGCGTGCATCAGCACATCGGCCAGCACCGCTGCATCCAGGAAGCCCAGGTTCACGCCCTGCCCGGCCAGCGGGTGGATGGTGTGCGCCGCATCACCGATCAACGCCAGGCCTTCGGCGACATAGCGTTTGGCATGGCGCTGGCGCAGTGGCACGCATACCCGTGGATCGGCACTCAGCACACTGCCAAGACGACCTTCAAAAGCCAGCTCCAGCTCACGACTGAACGCTGCGTCATCCAGCGTCATCAGGTAATGGGCTTGTTCGGGGGTGGTCGACCATACGATCGAGCACCACTCCTGCTGACCGTCACGCTCGAGCGGCAAGAATGCCAGCGGCCCTTGGTCGGTAAAACGCTGCCAGGCGGTCTGCTGGTGCGGTTCTGCACACCGTACGCTGGTGACGATAGCGTGGTGCTGGTAATCCCACTCACGGGTTTCACAGCCGGTGAGGCGACGTACGGCCGAGTTGGCGCCATCAGCGGCAATCACCAGCGGCGCCCGCAAGGTGCGGCCATCGGCCAGGGTCAGCAGCCAGTCGTCGCCGGAACGGCGCATCTGCTCCAGGCGTGAATTGGCCAGCATTTCAATACAACTGCCCTGCAGGCACTCCAGCAGTGCGTCCTGCACCACACGGTTCTCGACGATATGGCCCAGCACGTCCGCATGCACGCTGGCTGCCGAAAAGTGGATCTGCCCGGTGCCGCTGCCATCCCACACGTGCATATGCGAGTACGGGCTGGCACGGCGGTGGATGATGCCGTCCCAGGCGCCCAGACGCTGCAAAATGCGCTGGCTGGCCGCCGACAGGGCACTGACCCGAGGCTCGAACGGCGCTTCGCTGGCAAACGGCTTGACGCTCAGCGGGCCACCGTCGAGCAGCAGGATTTTCAGCCCGCTGTCCTTGAGCGCCAGCGCCAGTGCGCTTCCGACCATTCCGGCCCCAACAATCAGCAGATCTGCGCGCATTTCCATGCTTTAAGCCTGTCTCGCTAGCGGCGTACGCCGCACCTGAAAAAATGGATCGACACGGGGCAAGCTCGCCCCGGTCGTCATCAACTGTCTGCGCGGGTGCCCAGGCCCATTGCCTGACGGGCAAACCAGCGCTTGGCCGGTGGCAACAGGTCAAGGCCTAGAAGGCCCAGGTTGCGACCAAAGGACACCAGTGGCTGCTCACTGCCAAACACCCGCGTCACCTTGTCGGAGAAGCCGATGGTCAGTTGCTGGTCGAGTTGCTGCGCCTGTTGATAACTCAGCAGGGTGGCGAAATCCCCGGGTTGCTTGTCACTGCCCAACAAGGCATCGGCCAGCGCCCGGGCATCGCGCAGGGACAGGTTGAAACCCTGTCCGGCAATCGGGTGCAGGCTGTGGGCCGCATTGCCCAGCACCGCCAGATGAGGACGTACCTGCTCCTGCGCTTCAATCAGCGTCAAAGGATACAGGTGCCGCGCGCCCACTCGTTTGAGGGTGCCCAGACGATAGCCAAATACGCCCTGCAACTCGCTGAGAAAGCTGCGCTCATCCAGGGCTGCCAGACGCTGCGCGTCCATCCCCAAACGCGTCCACACCAGCGCGCAGCGGTTGTCAGGCAATGGCAGCAGAGCCATCGGGCCTTCTTCTGTAAAACGTTCGAACGCCATGCCAGCATGGGGCTGGCTCGGCGTGATATTGGCTATCAGCGCGCTCTGGTTGTAGGGCTGCTGACGCACATGGATGCCCAGTTTCTCGCGCAAGCCCGAACGCCCGCCATCAGCCAGGACGGCGAGATCGCAGTCCAGCGTGGTTTCGTCGTTGAGGGTCAGGCGATAGCCATCATCCAGCGGTTGCATGTGGATAACTTCAGCCGGGCAACGCCAGCTGATCACGTCCGGGTCCAGGCTTTTCCACAGGCACTGGCCCAGCCAGGCGTTTTCGACCACATACCCCAGCGCCGGAACGCCTTCTTCACTGGCCGACAAGCGAGCCGTCGAGAAGCGCCCGCGATCGGATACATGAATATCCTTGATCGGCTCACCGCGTTCAGCAATAGCCTGCCACAGGCCCAAGTGTTCATAGATCAGCCGGGCACCATAGCTGAGCGCCGAAGAGCGGGCATCGTAGCTTGGCTGATAGGCGTTGCCGGGGGCGAACGGCTCGATCAATACGATTTTCCAGCCACGGGCCCTGGCCCCGGCCTGCAACGCCAGCGCCAGGCTCGCCCCCACCAGACCGCCACCGATGATGGCCAGATTGACGCGGCTCATGCCGCGCCTGCCATCAACGCTTCGATCTCGGCGACAGTTTTTGGCACGTCGCCCGTCAGGATTTCACAGCCATGTTTGGTGACCACTACGTCGTCCTCGATTCGCACGCCGATGCCGCGCCATTTTTTCGCGACATCGAGGTTGCCGGGGCTGATATAGATACCCGGCTCGACGGTCAGGGTCATGCCCGCCTCCAGCACGCGCCACTCACCCTCGACCTTGTATTCACCCACGTCATGCACATCGAGCCCAAGCCAGTGGCCAGCACGGTGCATGTAAAACGGCTTGTAGGCCTCGCTGGCGATCAGTTCGTCAACGTCACCCTGCAATAGCCCCAACTCCACCAGCCCGGCGGTAATTACCCGGACTGTGGCTTCATGGGCCTGATTCCAGTGTTTATCAGGGGCAATTTCGGTAAATGCCGCCTCTTGTGCAGCCAGAACCAGCTCGTAGATCGCTTTCTGTTCCGCTGAAAAACGGCCGTTGACCGGGAACGTACGGCTTATATCGCTGGCGTAGCAGTCGATCTCGCAGCCAGCATCAATCAACACCAGATCGCCGCTTTTGAGCAGTGCATCATTCTCCTGGTAATGCAGGATGCAGCTGTTATCGCCAGAGGCGACGATCGAGCCATAGGCTGGCATTTTTGCCCCGCTTTTACGAAATTCGTAATCCAGCTCTGCCTCCAGGCTGTACTCATGCAAACCGGCGCGGCTGGCCTGCATTGCACGCACATGGGCGCGAGCCGAAATTTGCGCCGCATGGCGCATGACCTTGAGCTCTGCCGCCGATTTATACAGGCGCATGTCATGCAGCAGATGATCCAGAGCAACGAATTCGTTGGGCGGCTGGGCACCGAGGCTGGCCTTGGAGCGGATCGCGTTGATCCACTCCATCAGATTGCGATCGAATTCGGGATTGCCGCCCATCGCCGAATACACCCGGTCGCGGCCTTCGATCAGCCCCGGCAGGATGTCGTCGATATCGGTAATCGGGAACGCGTCGTCAGCACCGAAGACGCGAATTGCGCCTTCCTGCCCGGCCCGCAGGCCGTCCCACAATTCACGCTCGGCGTTGCGCTCGCGACAAAACAGCACGTACTCGCCATGTGCCCGGCCCGGAATCAGGACGATCACGGCCGCAGGCTCGGGAAAGCCGCTCAGGTACTGGAAATTGCTGTCCTGGCGGTAAACATGTTCGACATCGCGATTGCGAATGGCCACCGCCGCAGCGGGCAGGATCGCAATGCTGTTGGGCTCCATCTGCGCCATGAGTGCCTTGCGGCGACGTGCGTATTCCGATTTCGGGATATGGATCATGGGCAGACGGTTTCCCTCTTGTCGATCAATCAGTGCAACGAAGGCTTGGCTGGCGCGGCGTCAGCAGTTTTTTTGGTTTCGGTGAACAGCAACAGCGGCGCGACGCGCAGGTATTCCATCACTTCCATATAGTCGCTTTCGCCGTCTTCAGACTCTTCCAGGGCATCTTGCACCTGAGCGATGGCGGCCAGGTCGCGCAGCACTTCGTTGGCTTCATCGCTCAGCGAATAGGCGCGGCGGGTCAGACCGAAACCGGACAGGAAACCCTGGCACCACTGGCCCAGGGCAGCAGCGCGCTCGGTCAATGGTGCGTCGTCGGTCGGCAGCAACAGCACGACGGTCATGTCGTCACTGGTCAGCTCGCCCTTGACCATCTCTTGCAATCCGATCAAGGCATTGCGTACGTTGTCTTGTGGCTCACCAGCCAACAGTTCGGCAGCTTCGACCAGCCAGGCGTCGGCATCGAAACCGGCACCGGCACAGCTGCGACCCAGCAGGTGGCCATGCAGTTCGGCAGGCGAGACGGAGTGGCCGTTGGCGGTCAGCAGGGTTACAAAGGCTTGATACGGGGAATTCTGAATAGGCATGGTCAGCTAGGCGCCAAGCGGCGCTATGTCTAGAATGGAGGGCTTGTATCCTAGCATCGGCAGCCGTGCCAGACCATCGAGGCGTCAACTCGTTTGACAGTCACCGCCCATCAGAAAATACACAGTAGGACACAATGGAAGACACCGACCTGCATGCACTGATGGCTAGACTCGAGTTGCTGATTAGCCGAGTCGAGCAACTTAACCGTCAAAACGCACTCTTAACTGCTCAGGAAAAGACTTGGCGCGAGGAACGCGCGCACCTCATTGAAAAAAACGAAATCGCCAGAAACAAGGTGGAATCGATGATTTCGCGCCTCAAAGCCCTGGAGCAAGACTCATGAGTTCAAGCAGTAGCGTCACCGTGCACATCCTCGATAAAGAGTATTCGATCATGTGCCCCCAGGAAGAACGCAGCAACCTGGTGAGCGCCGCCCGCTACCTGGACGGCAAAATGCGCGAAATTCGCAGCAGCGGCAAAGTCATTGGCGCCGACCGTATCGCCGTAATGGCTGCACTGAATATTACCCATGATCTGCTGCACAAGCAGGAAGTCGCCGAAGTTCAGACCAGCAGCACTACCCGAGAACAGGTACGCGACCTGCTCGATCGCGTTGATCTGGTGCTGGCCACTGATCCGAACGAACGCCAAAGCTGATTCAAATCGTTACTTTGGGGTATACTCGCGCCACTCCCTGGAGTATTCGCCAGTTAGCGATGTCCCTGAGCCGATTCGCACTACCCTGGAGCTTGCACGTTGGGCCGGTGTGCATGTCCGCTAGACGGAAAGCCTTAAGGTCTACTGCAACTTCCACCTTGAACTTTCGGGTTCAAGGGCCAAGCCGACAGCGGTACGTCGGGGAGCCTGATTTCCTAGCGCAATGCCAGCCAACTGCTGGCATTGGCTTGCACGAGCCACCACCCGGTGTCTCGATCCTGAACAGCACGCCATATGAACGAACCTGCGCCGCCTTCCCGCCCGCAACTTCGCCGAATCCTGCGCAAAGCCCGCCGCGACCTGTCGCCCTGCGAGCAACGCCAGGCAGCCCGTGGCCTGTACCGGCAACTGGCGCAACACCCGCTGTTTCGCCGCGCCAAACACATTTCGCTGTACCTGCCCACTGACGGTGAAATCGATCCGCGCCTGCTGCTGCGCGAAGCTCAGCGTCGGGGCAAAATCACCTACCTGCCGGTTCTCAGTGCCTGGCCGAAAACTAAAATGGTCTTTCAGCGGGTCGCCCCCGGCGAAAAGCTGATCCCCAACCGTTTCCGCATTCTTGAACCCCGCATCAACCGCGCACGCCAACGCAAGGTCTGGGCGCTGGACCTGGTGCTACTACCACTGGTGGGGTTTGATGCGACGGGGGGACGGCTGGGCATGGGCGGCGGTTTTTATGACCGCAGCCTGGCCTATCAGGCAAGACGCCAAAGCTGGCGCAAGCCGACACTGTTGGGGCTGGCCCACGAATGTCAGAAAGTGGCGTGCCTGGACCAGGCCAGTTGGGATGTCCCTTTGCAGGGCACGGTCTCGGACAGGCAGTGGTACGTCGCCCACTGACAATCAAGGCATCACTGACAAAGCGATGCCCAGGAATCAGTTTTTAGCGTTTGAAGGGTTGTACTTGCTGTTGCGCCAGCTCAATCGGCGCGTCTGTCGAATTTGACCAGAGACTTTGCGCGTAGCCTGTTGTAACCACACCCAAACCGAACAAAATAACCAGCATCCACAGTAAATCCGGTTTGCGTTTCATCGATTGCCCTCCTTCAGGCAAATCAACACGATGACAGCAACGGTTTTTGTTATAGGCCGTGCAGCAGCGTCAAGCTTAAAAGGCGGGCATTTTGCGGCAACACGCACACGCAAGCAAACGCTGACGTCAACCGACTGTCGGTTTAGCAAAATGTTGCCGGACAAAATAATCACAGCATGTTTCTGGAGTATAGAAGATGGCTTATTGGCTGATGAAATCCGAGCCTGACGAATTTTCGATCAAGGATTTGCAAAAGCTCGGCGAAGCTCGCTGGGACGGTGTGCGCAACTATCAGGCGCGCAATTTCATGCGAGCCATGGCGGTGGGTGACCTGTTCTTTTTCTACCACTCCAGTTGCCCCGAGCCAGGGATTGCCGGAGTAGGCCGAATCGTCCAGGCCGCTTATCCGGACCCGACGGCCCTGGACCCTGAAAGTCATTACTTCGACCCCAAGGCCAGCGTCGAGAAAAACCCGTGGAGCGCACTGCAGGTCGCCCATGAGCAGACCTTTCCCCGGGTGATCAAACTCGACTACCTCAAACAGCAAAGCGCTCTGGCCGAAATGCCGCTGGTGCAAAAAGGCAGCCGCCTTTCAGTGATGCCAGTGACGGGCGAGCAATGGGCTGTGGTGATGGGGTTGCTGTAAAGCGAATCGCTGTGGGAGAGGGCTTGGTGTGGGAGCGGGCTTGCTCTCGATTCAGACGGTGTGGTTTATAAGGTGATCCGCAGCGATCCCATCGCGAGCAAGCCCGCTCCTACAACACTCCGGCTCTGCACCTGACAAGCAGCATCCGATTTTAGCGTCTACGCTCTGGACTTCCTTTGACTGGCATCAAGTCGCAATCGGCTTGAAACCGTCAAACTAGAGCGCTCTGTGACACAGGATGTCGGCATGTCTAGCAATCACCGTATTTCCCATTATTTCGTTATCCCTTTGGCTGTCTTGCTGATCGCAGCAGGCGGGTTCGGTTATTGGAAATCCCAGCACGACCGCCTCCCCGAAGGCATCAGCATGGGCAACGGCCGCCTCGAAGCCACAGAAGTGCAAATCGCAGCAAAAATCCCCGGGCGTCTGGCTGAAGTGCTGGTTGACGAAGGCGACCGGGTAACCCAGGGCCAACTGCTGGCCCGCATGGACACCCGCACCCTGGAAGCCAGTCGTGCGCAAGCTGAAGCCGAAGTGCTGCGCGCCCGCCAGACCCTGGCCGCCAACGAAGCCAACGTGCAACTGCGCCAGAGCGAAAAACTGCTGGCCAGCCAGGAACTCAAGCGCTTTCGCCAACTGTCCCAGCGCGGTTTTGCCAGCGGTCAGCAACTGGATCAGCAACAAGCCCGATTCGACACCAGCAACGCAGCAGTAGTCGCCGCCCAGGCCCAGGTAGCGGCTGCCAAGGCCGCGATTGGTTCATCCCAGGCTCAGGTCGCACAGCTGACCAGCGAAATTGACGACAGCAGCCTGCGCGCACCGATCAACGGCGTGATCCAGCTGCGCCTGGCCGAACCTGGCGAAGTCCTCGGCTCGGGCGGCCGGGTATTTATGATGATCGACCCCGGCGACCAGTACATGAACCTGTACATGCCCGCTTCGGTGGTCGGCAAATTGACTGTGGGTTCTGAGGCACGCATCGTGCTCGACGCCCTGCCCGACCGGGCGCTGCCGGCCAAAATCACTTTTGTCGCAGCGAAATCCCAGTTCACCCCCAAAGAAGTTGAAACCCGCGACGAGCGGCAAAAACTGGTATTCCGGGTAAAGCTGCGCCTCACCGACCCGGGTGCCGTGCCCCAGGCCAAACCGGGCATGCCGGGTGCCGGTTATGTGCGAACCGCCGATGTACCATGGCCGGCTAATCTGCAATGAGTGATCTGGCGCTAAACGCCAGTGGCATCAGCCACAGGTACGGCAGCCAGCAGGCGCTGCTGGACATCACGTTCAGCCTGCCCAAAGGCACGCGCTGCGGGTTGATCGGCCCTGATGGCGCGGGCAAGTCGAGCCTGCTGGGGCTGATTGCCGGGGTCAAGAAGCTCCAGGAGGGCACCCTTGAGGTGCTCGGCGGCCCGATTGATAACCGCCGGCATCGCAACACCCTGTACCCGCTGATCGCGTTTATGCCCCAGGGCCTGGGTGGCAACCTTTACCCGGAACTGTCGATCAGCGAAAACATCCGCTTTTTCGGCACCCTGTTTGGCCTGTCGAAAGACGACTGCGAGCAACGCATGGCCGAACTGCTCAAGGCCACCGACCTTGAGCGTTTTGCCGAGCGCCCGGCGGGCAAGCTCTCGGGCGGCATGAAACAAAAACTTGGGCTGTGCTGCGCATTGATTCACGAGCCCGACCTGCTGATCCTCGACGAGCCCACCACAGGTGTCGACCCGCTGTCACGCCGACGCTTCTGGGAGCTGGTGGAAGATGTGCGCCGCCAGCGCCCGCAACTGACGCTGCTGGTGGCGACGGCCTACATGGAAGAGGCCGAGCAGTTCGAACACTGCCTGATGCTTGATCGCGGCAAGTTGATTGCCACCGGTCTGAGCCAGGAACTGGCGGCAGTCACCACAACCGGCAAGCTCGACGAGGCCTTCACCCACTATCAGGGTGACAGCGGCCACAGCAGCGAGCCACTGGTGATTCCACCGCGCACCAGCGACAACAGTGATATCGCCATTGAAGCCCACGACCTGACCCTGAAATTCGGCGATTTCACCGCAGTGAACAACGTCAGCTTTGCCATTGGCCGGGGCGAAATTTTTGGCTTTTTGGGCTCTAACGGTTGCGGCAAAACCACCACCATGAAGGTCCTCACCGGGTTGATGCCGGCCACCGAAGGCAGCGCCAAATTGCTGGGCAACCCGGTAAACGCCAAGGATCTGGCCACCCGCAAGCGCGTGGGTTTCATGTCGCAAAGCTTCTCGCTGTACGGCGAGTTGAGCGTGCGCCAAAACCTGGTGCTGCACGCACAACTGTTTGACTTGCCCAAGGCCGAAAGCGAGCCGCGTATCGAAGAATTGATCGAGCGTTTCGATCTCGGCGACGTGGCCACACAACAGTCCGGCGAGTTGCCCCTGGGTTTGCGCCAGCGCCTGTCTCTGGCGGTGGCTGTGCTGCATCGCCCGGAAGTGTTGATCCTCGACGAACCCACTTCGGGCGTGGACCCGGCCGCCCGCGATGATTTCTGGCGCTTGCTGATCGAGTTGTCCCGCGAGCAAGGGGTGACCATCTTCCTGTCCACACACTTTATGAACGAAGCCCAGCGCTGCGACCGTATCTCGTTGATGCACGCCGGCAAGGTGCTGGCCTGCGACACGCCCGATGCGCTACAACACCAGTTCCACGGCGATACGCTGGAAGCGGCGTTTGTCACCTGCCTGGAACAGGCCCAGAACGACCAGGACGCCAGCGCGGCCTCTTCTCCCGAGCCTGTCGCCACGCCTGCGGTCAATTCGCCGCCACCGGTCAGCAAAAGGGGTTTCAGCCTGACCCGGCTGATTGCCGTGGCCAGTCGCGAATCCAAAGAGTTGCTGCGCGACAAGGTGCGCATGGCCTTTGCCTTGCTGGGCGCGCTGTTCATGATGGTGATTTTTGGCTACGGCATTTCGCTGGACGTGGAAAACCTCGCCTTCGCCGTCTACGACCAGGATCAGAGCCCGCAAAGCCGCGCCTATCTCGAGGCATTCCGCGGCTCCCGGTATTTCGAAGAACACACGCCGATCCGCAGTGCAGATGAGTTGCACAAACGCCTGCAACGCTCGGAAATAAAAATTGCCCTGGAAATCCCCCCGGGGTTTGGCCGGGATTTGTATGCCGGGCGCCAGCCTACGGTTGCCGCATGGCTTGATGGCGGCATGCCATTTCGCGCCGAAACCAGCCGCAGTTATGTGCAGGCCGTGCATCAGGCCAACCTGGAACAATTGGCCACATTGAGTAGCCAGGCACAAAACCGGCAAGCCTCAGTCAAACTGGAAACCCGTTTTCGCTACAACCAGGATGTGATCAGCGTCAATGCCATCGGCCCCGGCGTCATGGCGCTAATCCTGGCGTTTATCCCGGCCATGCTGACCGCGCTGGGCATTGTGCGAGAAAAAGAGCTGGGCTCCATCACCAACTTCTACGCCACACCCCTGACACGCCTTGAATTCCTGCTGGGCAAACAGGCGCCTTATCTGGCGGTGAGCCTGGTCAACCTGGCGTTGCTGGTGGCCATGAACCGCTGGCTGTTTGGCGTACCGTTCAAGGGCAGCGGCTTGACCCTGGCGCTGGGCGGGCTGCTGTATGTACTGTCGACCACCAGCATGGGCCTGCTGATTTCCGCCTTCACCCGCACCCAGATCGCCGCGATCCTGGGCACCATGATCATCACCAGCCTGCCGACCATTCAGTTTTCCGGGTTGCTGGTGCCGCGCTCCTCACTCGAAGGAGCCTCGGCGGTAATGGGCATGCTGTTCCCGGCCGGGCATTTCCTTGATATCGCAGTAGGCACCTTCACCAAAGCGCTCGACCTGCGCCAACTGTGGCCGCAATGCCTGGCATTGTTCGGCTTTTTTGTGGCGTTTACCGGGTTGAGCCTGATCATGCTCAAGAAGCAGGAGGTTTGATGCACAAGTTCTCGCACATCCTGCGCCTTGGCCTTAAAGAACTGACCAGCCTGCGCCATGACAGCGTGCTGCTGATGTTCTTGCTCTATGCCTTTACCGTGGCGATTTATATGCCAGCATCGAGCTCGATCATCGGCGTGCACAACGCCAGCGTTGCTATCATTGATGAAGACCATAGCCCTCTGTCACGCAAGCTCAGTGAGTCGCTGCTGCCCCCGGAGTTCAAAACCCCACAAGCCTTGCCTTATGACCAGCTCGATCAGGCCATGGATAACGGCCAATACACCTTTGTGATCAATGTACCGGCCAACTTCCAGGCCGACTTGCTGGCAGGCCGCCAACCCGGCCTGCAGGTCAACGTCGATGCCACCGCCATGAGTCAGGCCTTTATGGGCGCAGGGTATATCGGGCAGATTTTCCAGCGTGAGCTGCTCAACTATGCCGGCCAGGGTGACGCAGCGGCGAAAGCCCCGGCGTTGATCTCCAGCCGGGCATTGTTCAACGCCAATCTGGAAGGCGGATGGTTTTTGGCGGTGATCCAGATCGTTAACAACATTACCATCCTGGCCATTGTGCTGACGGGCACCGCGTTGCTGCGCGAGCGCGAACACGGCACCCTCGACCATTTGCTGGTACTGCCGCTGACGGCGCTGGAAATCATGCTGGCAAAAATCTGGAGCAACATGCTGGTGGTGGTGCTGTGCACCTGGGTGTCGCTGGAAGTCATCGTGAAATGGGCGCTGGGCGTGCCACTGTCGGGGTCGCTGACCCTGTTTTTGCTGGTTACCGCGCTGTACCTGTTTGCCAGTACCGCACTGGGGATATTCCTTGCGACCCTGGCCCGCTCAACACCGCAGTTCGGTTTGCTGGCCATCCCGGTGATCATCCCGATGCTCTTGCTCTCGGGCGGCAGTACGCCGCTGGACAGCATGCCTGTGTGGTTGCAATGGGTGATGCAGTGCTCGCCGTCGACCCACTTTGTAAGCCTGAGCGCAGCGATACTGTTTCGCGGTGCGGGTGTGAACGTAGTGTGGCCGGACTTGCTGGCCCTGGCCGGCATCGGCCTGGTGTTCTTCGCCATTGCCCTGGCGCGGTTTCGCAAGAGTCTGGCGTCGTAACCACGGGCACGGGTTATGTGGGAGCGGGCTTGCTCGCGACAGCTTCACCTCGACGTATCTGAAGTACCGAGGCGCTTGCATCGCGAGCAGGCCTGCTCCCACACAAAAGCCAAGCCCGTAGCTGCGCCTTTACTGAACGATCAAATTGTTGAACAACAGATCGTCCACCATCGGCTTGCCGGTTTCATCGCTCATCACCTGCCGGATCTGCTTCAAGGCTTCCTGGCGCAGCTTCTCCTTGGCCTCGACACTGCCCAGGGTTTCGCTGGTCTGCTGGGTAAACAACCCCACCAGTTGATTACGAATCAACGGGTCATTGGCTTTGACCGCCCTGGCTGCATCGGCACCCGTCACGCGCAAGGAAATATCAGCCTTGTACACCTTGAGCCTGGAACTGCCATCCAGACCGTAGTTACCCACAAATGGCGGGCTAAGACTGATGTAGCTGACCTTGTCGCCACCTTCCTGCGCCTCTTCCCCGACCGCCGCCATCGGCAAAGCCAGGGCCAGCATCAACATGATCCACGCTTTCACAATTCGCTCCTTCATTCGGTGTGGAGGCAAGCATACGGGGCTGCTTGAGGGCCTATCTAGCGTTATCGGCCAGCGGGTGACTTACTTGTGCCTCTGGTTGCCATCAGCAGTTTCTGAACGCTCGCGGGCAACATGTCCACAAATGGACGACTGCCTATGCGCCGGCAGGTCTTGACCACCTTTTCCACATCCCTCGATAGCTCGTACATGGCAGTCGATAGCTGGTCGCGTGAATACAGCCCGTCCTCAAACCCTTCAATCAACCGGTTGCGGGTTTGCCTGAACAGCGTCAACTCAGCCAGAGGCAGGTCGACCCCGCGACGAATATAGCCCCTGATTTCCCGGTTTAACTTCAGGCAGGTGAAACTGTTGATATCTGGCGCAGGTTCGCCAGCCCACGCAGTAAACGCCACAAACCCCAGCACAAGCTTCATAGCCTTCCCCCCGCGCCGCACCCCATATGGCTGCACAGGGGAAATTCTATTGAGGTGCTGGCCAATAGCTCAGCTCACGAGCTCCGATCCCAGTGTGGGATAGTTCCGATTGACCCTGCGCTCAAATCCCACTCAAACATTCCTTACTACTGAGTTCGCCGAGCCTGTGGATAGTTTTCAGATAGACCCGAGCAGCGAAGCCAGCCTGTATGGGGTTTTATACCCAGGCGACATGTTCATAAGCGAAAATCGCATGTGGGATTTTTCCTTCAGCTCTAAAGGGCAAGGCCTGTCATTTTCAGTAACGAAAATGTAACGTTCGGCACCGCCGATATAACAAGAAATTTGGAGCTCTTGAATGTTTGCTTTTTTCCGACCTGCCGTACACCAGGCGCCTCTGCCTGAAGAAAAAATAGACAGCACTTACCGACGACTGCGCTGGCAAATCTTTGCCGGTATCTTTTTTGGCTATGCGGGTTACTACCTGCTGCGCAAAAACTTCTCTCTGGCCATGCCCTACTTGATCGATGAGGGCTACACCCGAGGTCAACTGGGTGTCGCAATGTCAGCGATTGCCATTGCCTACGGCTTATCCAAGTTCCTCATGGGGCTGGTGTCCGACCGCTCTAACCCGCGCTTCTTTTTACCCTTTGGCTTGATGATCTCAGCGGGAGTGATGTTCATTTTCGGTTTCGCACCTTGGGCAACATCCAGTGTGACCATGATGTTCATTTTGCTGTTTATCAACGGCTGGGCGCAGGGCATGGGTTGGCCGCCCAGTGGCCGTACCATGGTGCACTGGTGGTCGCAGAAGGAACGCGGCGGTGTGGTATCGGTGTGGAACGTGGCCCACAACGTGGGCGGTGGTCTGATCGGCCCGCTGTTTTTACTGGGTATGGCCTGGTTCAACGACTGGCACGCGGCCTTCTATGTACCTGCCACGGTGGCGCTGCTGGTGGCGCTGTTTGCGTTTGTCACCATGCGCGACACCCCACAGTCCGTTGGTTTGCCGCCGATCGAGCAGTACAAGAATGATTACCCGGCGGGTTACGATGCCAGCCATGAAGACGAATTCAGCGCCAAAGAGATCTTCGTCAAATACGTGCTGCGTAACAAAATGCTCTGGTATATCGCCCTGGCCAACGTGTTCGTCTACCTGCTGCGCTACGGCGTGCTGGACTGGGCGCCGACCTATCTGAAGGAAGCCAAGCACTTTACGGTGGACACCACGTCGTGGGCTTACTTCTTCTACGAGTGGGCGGGAATTCCGGGCACGCTGCTGTGCGGCTGGATGTCGGACAAGATTTTCCGCGGCAATCGCGGGCTGACCGGCATTGTCTTTATGTCGCTGGTGACCGTCGCAACCCTGGTTTACTGGCTTAACCCGCCAGGCAACCCGACCGTGGACATGATCGCGCTGTTTTCAATCGGCTTTCTGATTTACGGGCCGGTAATGCTGATCGGTTTGCAGGCACTGGAACTGGCACCGAAGAAAGCCGCAGGTACTGCCGCAGGCTTTACAGGGCTGTTCGGCTACCTGGGTGGCTCGGTGGCGGCCAGTGCGGCCATGGGCTATCTGGTTGACCACTTCGGTTGGGATGGCGGCTTTGTGCTGCTGATCAGCGCGTGCCTGCTGGCCATCGCATTCATGATCCCGACGCTGCGCCACAAGAACCAGGCCAGCGAAGAACGTGCGGTAACCGCTCCCGCTTAAGGCGCAATCGGTACGCAGCGCTTGAGCCGCGCCTCCAGGTTTCGATCTGGCATGGCGTGGCTGCGCAGGGCACTTACGGTCTGCTCGACATAATCGCGAGTAGTGCCGTAGCGCCCGCTGGCGTTGGCCAACACCTGGCTCAACACGTCATCCGGCAGGTTGCCCGCATAGCTGGGTAAATGCCGCTCCAGCACAAAGCCCAGGGCCTGCACCTGACTGCCATCGTCCAGTCTGCACGTCAGCCAGTGCGGGCGATACGAGGGCACCGGCATTTCGCGAAGCCACAAGGCATGCAGTGAGGCGTCCAGGTTTTCTTCTGGCAAGCGATAGGCAAAGCCACTGCACGACCCCCCTCGATCCAGACCAAAAACCAGACCTGGCCACTGCGGTGTGCCGCGATGCTCGTGAGACCACAGATACAGCCCGCGATGGTAGCCATGCACCCGCCCACGCACGCGCTCGACCGCCGTGCACTCAGGGCGCCAGATCAATGAACCATAAGCAAATAACCAGACCGGCCCGCCCTGATGGCGCGCCATGGTGCTGTGCACGGAGTTGAGCAGTTGCTCTGGAGTCAACGGTGCCCCGAGATCAAGCTGCGGGGGGTAGATCGAGTTTAAACCAGCAGATTCAATAACAGTCATAACGGGGAAATGGATCCTGCAAACATGACGTAACAGAAACTAATCCACCAATCTTATATCACTGCACACTCAATGATCTGACCAACCGGACAGGCTGCTGACAGGCGCGAAACAGGATAATCAAGCCAGCGACTCAAACCAGGCGAGAATCGGTTACGCGCCAAATAAGCACAAACACCCAATAAGAAAAAGAAAATTCCTACAAGCATATATGACATTGCTTAGGTACTGCCTACACCAATTAAAACAGGATAGGTACCTCTGGATAGCTGTGCACCCTACGCACACTTCAAATAACCACCAGAAGGTGCAAAATGCGAAAAAAAGTTCTCTGCTACTGTTTACCAATACTTGCATACGCCAGCACAACCCTGGCGCAAGACAATACAACACAGGACGACAAAGGGTTCTGGTATCTGCAAACCAGCGTGTATACCCGGCACTTTTCACCTGACTCCAAGCACAATAACAATCAGGACTTGATTGGCATTGAACGCAATGAAGATTCGGGGCTGGTCTATGGAGTGGCCACCTTTCGCAACTCATTCAGCCAGCGATCGTTTTACACCTACGCGGGCAAACGCTTTGATAGCGACACTTATCCTGTTTACTTGAAGTTGACGGGCGGCCTGCTGCAAGGTTACCGCGGCGAGTACAAGAACAAGATTCCCCTCAATCGCTTCGGCATTGCGCCGGTGATCATTCCCTCAGTCGGCGCCCACTACGGCCCGGTAGCCGCCGAGCTGGTGTTGCTCGGCTTCAATGCCGCCATGATTACCACTGGCGTGCGGTTTTAAGGTCGTGGGCAGTAGGCAAACACGTCGGCACGCATCTGGTGCGCGTCCATGCCGGCAGCTACCAACGCGTCGAGAGTACCGTAGATCATCGCCGGCGAACCGCTGGCATATACATGCACACTGGCCAGATCGCTGATGTCTTCGCACACGGCTTCATGCAGCATGCCGCAGCGCCCTTCCCAACCACACATATCACTCACTACCTTATGCAGGAACAGGTTGGGGGTTTTCTCCCATTCGGCCCATTCATCCAGGGTGTAGAAGTCTTCCGGGCGACGCACGCCCCAGTACAAATGCACCGGATGCTTGAAACCCTTGGCACGGCAATGTTCGATCAGGCTGTGCATTTGCGCCATGCCGGTGCCCGCAGCGATCAGCACCAACGGCCCGTCCGGCAATTCAGACAAGTGCGTGTCACCAAACGGCAGCTCCAGGCGAACCATCCTGTTGCGCTGCAACTGCTCGATCAGCTTGCGGGCGCTGTCTTCACGCACCAGTACATGCAACTCCAGGTCGCGCCCCGAGTGCGGTGCGCTGGCCAGCGAGAATGCCGACTTGTCACCGTTTTCACGCTCCAGCATCACGTATTGCCCGGCGTGATAACGCGGCGGCTTGCCCGCAGGTGCGCGCAAGCGCACCCGCCACACATCGCCACCCATATCGACACACTCGGTCAACTGACACGCCAGGCTACGCACCGGTAATTCTCCCAACGCAAGCACGCCATCCCACAACACCACACAGTCTTCAAGCGGGGCCGCCAGGCAGGTATAAAACTCGCCATGATCACGCACGTCTCCCGCCTGCTCGACCTGGCCTTCAACCAGCAAGGCCGCACACACGTGGCAATTACCATTGCGACAGCTCTGCGGGCATTCATAGCCCAGACGCTGCGCCGCATCCAGAATTCGCTCGCCAGGCAAGGTTTCCAGTACCGCACCTGAAGGCTGCAAGGTTACACGCATCAATCTATTCCTAATTGATTCCAGATGTCATCGATCCGGCGAGTGACCGCCTCATCCTTGACGATGACCCGACCCCATTCACGGGTGGTTTCACCCGGCCATTTGTTGGTTGCATCCAGGCCCATCTTCGAACCCAGGCCGGAAACCGGTGAGGCAAAGTCGAGATAGTCGATTGGCGTGTTGTCGATCATTACCGTGTCGCGCTTGGGGTCCATACGCGTGGTAATGGCCCAGATGACGTCGTTCCAGTCGCGGGCATTGATGTCGTCGTCAGTCACGATAACGAATTTGGTGTACATGAACTGGCGCAAAAACGACCACACACCCAGCATTACGCGCTTGGCGTGCCCCGGATACTGCTTTTTCATGGTCACGATGGCCATGCGGTACGAGCAGCCTTCGGGCGGCAAGTAGAAGTCGGTGATTTCAGGGAACTGCTTTTGCAGGATCGGTACAAACACTTCGTTGAGCGCCACGCCCAAAATTGCCGGCTCATCCGGTGGACGGCCGGTGTAGGTGCTGTGATAGATCGGTTTGACCCGATGAGTGATGCGCTCGACAGTAAACACCGGGAAGCTGTCCACTTCGTTGTAGTAACCGGTGTGGTCGCCGTACGGGCCTTCGGGCGCCATCTCGCCAGGGTGGATCACGCCTTCAAGGATGATCTCGGCAGTGGCCGGCACTTGCAGGTCGTTGCCGCGGCACTTCACCAGTTCGGTACGATTGCCCCGCAGCAAGCCGGCAAAAGCGTATTCCGACAGGCTGTCGGGCACCGGGGTCACGGCGCCAAGAATGGTCGCCGGGTCTGCGCCCAGGGCCACGGATACCGGGAATGGCTGGCCGGGGTGTTTTTCGCACCAGTCACGGTAGTCCAGTGCACCGCCTCGGTGGCTCAACCAGCGCATGATGACCTTGTTGCGGCCAATCACCTGCTGACGATAGATACCGAGATTCTGCCGGTCCTTGTTAGGGCCTTTGGTCACGGTCAGGCCCCAGGTAATCAGGGGCGCCACGTCGCCAGGCCAGCAATGCTGCACCGGCAGCATGGCGAGGTCTACGTCATCCCCCTCAAGGACCACTTCCTGGCACACCGCGTCCTTGACGACTTTCGGCGCCATGGCAATGATCTTGCGGAAGATCGGCAACTTGGACCACGCATCCTTCAGACCTTTAGGCGGCTCGGGCTCCTTGAGGAACGCCAGCAGCTTGCCGATTTCCCGCAGCTCGCTGACAGACTCGGCGCCCATGCCCATTGCCACGCGCTCTGGCGTGCCGAACAAATTGCCGAGCACCGGAATCGTGTGGCCAGTCGGGTTTTCGAACAGCAAAGCCGGGCCTTTGGCACGCAGCGTGCGGTCGCAGATTTCAGTCATCTCCAGGACTGGAGAAACGGGAATCTGGATGCGTTTCAATTCTCCGCGCTGCTCTAGCTGCTGCACGAAATCCCGAAGATCCTTGAATTTCATTGACGGTGGCACCCCTAAAATAGGCGTACATCCTACCTGCTATGCCGGCCGCTGGCAGCTTATCGCTGCTCAGCGGGCGGTATTGGCCTGCTCCGGGGCACGCAACGCCAGATCATCGAACAGCGGGGCCAATGCCGGGAGAACCAGGCGAGCGCCGATTTCGGATAAGTGATTGTCATCGGTATACAACGAATGACCGTCCTGTTCGGCCCGGCACAACCCCGAGGCATCACACAACTGCGGGGTCGGGTCCAGTACCTGCACATTGGAATCAGCAGCCGCGATATCGGCAAACAGCCGGTTGATAAACGCTTTTTGCCTGAGGTGGTCTTCAACCGGCATGCCGACTTCGGCGGTTGGCTGGTGCAGCATCGCCAGGCGGCTCAGGCGGTACGGCGGATTGAACGGTTGCAACGGCGCCTCCTTCATCAGCCATACGCGGTACCCGGCCTTGCGCAATTGCTCGACCTTCGCCCGCAAGCCATCGGCCAACCGTTGTTCGGCGACCGCGCGGTCATAGTGGCCATTGCCATCGCGCAACGCATGGCCGTGATCGCCCTTGGCATCGCCATACAAGTACAGGCTCCAGCGGGCTACCAACAGGATGTCGCGCACTGGCTCGGTCGCCAGGGTGCGCTCGACACGACGGTTGTAATCGGCGCACCGCGTACCGTGCTCCAGCCCCTCAAGCGGCAGGCAACCGGCCGAACTGGCCAGCATCACATTGACGCCATGCTGGCGGGCGCTTTCTTCCAGTGCCGGGATCAGGGCCGTGGCGTGGCTGTCGCCCCACACCAGCAACTGAGCCGGCGCGGCGGGCGATAGTCCGTAACGGCAGAACGGCGTGTCGGCCGGGCTCTTGTCATCGGTGATGCAGGCCATCAGCTCAGGTCGCCATTCGCTGGCCCGCGCATATTGCAACGCCTGCTCGGACAAACGCGACGGCAGGCCATCGGTCCAGCGCAGCGCCTGGCCGGCGATACCCAACACCAGAATGCCCAAGCCCGCCGCGACGAGAATCTGACGACGGCCAGCCAATATTCGACGCTCACGAAACGGCGTTTCGACAAAACGCCAGGACAGATAGCCGAGGATCAACGTCAGCGCAATCAACCCGCCCGTCAGCACGGGACCAAACTCCTCCGCGCCGGCATAACTGCCAAACACGAAAACCGGCCAGTGCCACAAATACCAGGAATAGGAAATCAGCCCGAGCCCGACCATTAGCCGCGTGCTCAACACACGCCCGACCCAGGTGCTCTGATGCTCATTGGCCCAGATCAGGGCCACCACGCCCAGCACGGGCAGCAACGCCGCGGCACCCGGGAACGGTGTGCTGTTGTCATAGCCGAACACGGCAACAAGAATCAGCCCCATGCCCAACAGGCTGATAGCTTGCGCTGCCGCCGGGGTCAGGCGCTTCTGGCTGGCAGGCGCAATCGCCAGCATGGCACCGGCCAGCAGTTCCCATGCCCGCATCGGCAACAGGAAAAACGCTTTCTCGGGATGCTGGGCCACGGCCCAGACGCTGAGCCCGAACGACACCAGCAACAGGCTGAACAAAGCCAGCCGCCAGTGCTTGAATCGGCTGGACAGCAGGGTCAGCAGCAAGGGAAAGACAATATAGAACTGTTCCTCAACCGCCAGCGACCAGGTATGCAGCAGCGGTTTTAGATCGCTGGCCGCATCGAAATAGCCCTCCTGGCGCATAAACAGCAGGTTGGAAACGAACATCACCTGGTAGCGCACCGAACGCCCCAGCTCTTCGTAGTCCTTGGGTGCCATCAGGAACCAGCCCACAGCCAGCACGGCGGCCATCATCACGAACAAGGCCGGCAGGATTCGCCGCGCGCGACGGGCCCAAAACTCGACAAAACTGAAGCGTGCCGCCTCACGCTGGCGCCAGATGATCGAGGTAATCAAATAACCGGAAATGACGAAGAACACATCGACGCCAACGAATCCGCCTGAAAAACCCGGCACACCAAAGTGGAACAGTACTACGGCAATCACGGCAACAGCTCGCAGGCCATCAATGTCCCTGCGATAAACAAGAGAAGTCATATACGCTCAATTTCGCTAATACATTGTTTTTATTGACCGAAGTTAAGCACAAACCTTCCTTTTTTTTTGGCATAAAAAAGGCGCCCTCGCGGGGCGCCTGATTTTTGTGCGAGAAACCGTGTTACTTGCGTTTCATCGACAAGAAGAACTCATCGTTGGTCTTGGTCTGCTTAAGCTTGTCGACCAGGAACTCGATGGCTGCCACTTCGTCCATCGGGTGCAACAGCTTGCGCAGGATCCACATGCGTTGCAACTCGTCGTCTGCAGTCAGCAACTCTTCACGGCGGGTACCGGAGCGGTTGATGTTGATCGCAGGGAAGACGCGTTTTTCAGCGATCTTGCGGTCCAGAGGCAGTTCCATGTTGCCAGTGCCTTTGAACTCTTCGTAGATCACTTCATCCATCTTCGAGCCGGTTTCAACCAGCGCGGTAGCGATGATGGTCAGCGAGCCGCCTTCTTCGATGTTACGCGCAGCACCGAAGAAACGCTTTGGCTTCTCAAGGGCGTGAGCATCGACACCACCGGTCAGTACCTTGCCGGAGCTCGGGATAACGGTGTTGTAGGCACGGGCCAGACGGGTGATGGAGTCGAGCAGGATCACCACGTCCTTTTTGTGTTCGACCAGGCGCTTGGCCTTCTCGATCACCATTTCGGCAACCTGCACGTGGCGGGTTGGTGGCTCGTCGAAGGTGGAAGCAACCACTTCGCCGCGAACGGTACGCTGCATTTCGGTTACTTCTTCAGGGCGCTCGTCGATCAACAGAACGATCAAGTGCACTTCAGGATTGTTACGCGAAATGTTCGACGCGATGTTCTGCAGCATGATGGTCTTGCCCGCTTTTGGCGGAGCAACGATCAGACCACGCTGACCTTTACCGATCGGAGCACAGAGGTCGATCACGCGACCGGTCAGATCTTCGGTGGAACCGTTACCGATTTCCATCTTCATGCGTACGGTCGGGAACAACGGGGTCAAGTTCTCGAAGAGAATCTTGTTTTTCGCGTTCTCGGGACGATCGTAGTTGATCGTGTCGACTTTCAGCAGTGCGAAGTAACGCTCGCCTTCTTTTGGCGGGCGGATTTTACCGACGATGGTGTCGCCGGTGCGCAAGTTGAAGCGTCGAATCTGGCTAGGCGAGACGTAGATATCGTCAGGGCCTGCCAGGTACGAGGCGTCAGCGGAGCGAAGGAAGCCGAAGCCGTCCTGGAGAATCTCCAGCACGCCATCACCGGAGATTTCCTCGCCGCTTTTCGCGTGCTTTTTGAGCAGGGAGAAAATCACGTCCTGCTTGCGCGAACGGGCCATATTTTCTATGCCCATCTGTTCGGCCAATTCGAGCAGTTCGGTAATCGGCTTTTGCTTGAGTTCAGTCAGGTTCATATAGGAATGACGTAATCATTTATGGGGAGGGAAATTAAGCTTTGGGCTTAATGAGGCCGCGCCGCAGAGAAGGCGACAGGATCGCGTACTAATTCGATAAGGAGTGCGTCGGCGACGGCTTGCAGGGGGCAATGGAGAAACCAGTGCGGGGCCGAATGTACCACTTGAGTTTCATAGCGTCTAGTCCTTGAGCCATGAAAAAGCCCCGCATTTAGCGGGGCTTTTATCGACGCTTAGATATTGGCGTCGAGGAATGCAGCCAACTGCGACTTCGACAGCGCACCGACCTTGGTGGCTTCAACGTTGCCGTTCTTGAACAGCATCAGCGTAGGAATACCGCGTACGCCGTGCTTGGCCGGGGTTTCCTGGTTTTCATCAATGTTCAGCTTGGCAACAGTCAGCTTGCCTTTGTAAGTCTCTGCGATCTCGTCCAGAACCGGCGCGATCATTTTGCAAGGGCCACACCATTCAGCCCAGTAGTCGACCAGTACAGCGCCTTCAGCCTTGAGAACATCGGCCTCAAAGCTAGCGTCGGTGACGTGTTTAATAAGATCGCTGCTCATGGAAGTCTCCGTGGTTGTAAGCAAAAACGTAGCACATCATAGCTGTCATCACCGCGTTCAGGAAGGTGAGGGACGATTGACTCTCACTATAGTGGTGCATGAGTGCAGATATCGCCCGTTTCAGGAGCCGTCGGGGGTGACGAAGGCAATCCCGGTTCGCGAGGCAGCCTGGCGAATGTGCTCGCTCATGGCCTTTTGTGCAGGGCCGCTGGCATGACGGGCCAGGGCCCGGAGGATTTTGCGGTGCTCCTGCCAGGTTTCCATGGCCCGCTCCGGGCGGATAAACGGCAGCTTCTGGCTTTCCAGAAAAATATCGCCACGGGTGATCAGCATAGTGGCCATTGCCTGATTGCCACTGGCACGCAGGATCAGTTGATGGAACTCGAAGTCCAGCTGCGCGGCACGCTCAAAATCCCCGGCGCGTAACTCATGGCGCATTGCCTCGACATTGTCCTGCAACACATCCAGTTGGTCGCGGGTCAAGCGCACCGCCGCCAGCCCCGCAGCGAAACCTTCCAGTGCGTATCGCAGCTGGAAAATATCCTGCGGGCAGGCCTGGGCTGCATAGGGCCAGTCCGTAACCGGAACAACCGGGTCATCTGCTTGCGCGGCCTGCACATACACGCCTTTACCCGGCTGCACACTGATCACGCCCAGGGCACTGAGCGAAGATAACGCCTCGCGCAGCGATGCCCGGCTGACCCCCAACTGCACCGCCAGCTCGCGCTGCGACGGCAAGGCATCTCCCGGCGCAAAAGCGTTTTCGACGATCAATTTACGAATGGCCAGCAATGCCACTTCGGGTACGGCCCGTGCGCTTGAATTCATCACAACTCGGCTTGATCGGCTCAGGAAAGGCGTAGTTGTAAAGCTATTGCCAACGCTCGGCAAGTCACGCCCCAAGCCGGTTCAAGCCCTGTGAGAAACGCCCGATAGAGGTGCAAAAAACGTCATCACTGTTCAGACCAGTCAGACCGCCGCATGCCTTTTGAAATCAGCCCTGGCGGTCATAAAAGCCCTGTTGGCATGGCCTGTGCTCTGGCTCAACGGCGCACACCACCGCGCGCCCTTTCCGGAGAATTGCCATGACCCAGCGTTACAGCGCCTTGATTTGCGCCTTGTTCGCCAGCCTGATGCTGAGCCAGGCCCCGGCCCACGCCAGTGACCTCGATGAGGTGATGGCACGCGGCACCCTCAAGGTCGCAGTCCCCCAGGATTTTCCGCCCTTCGGCTCGGTCGGCCCGGACATGCAGCCTCGCGGGCTGGATATCGACACCGCCAAATTGCTGGCCGATCAGCTCAAGGTCAAACTTGAACTGACGCCCGTAAACAGCACCAACCGTGTGCCCTATCTGACCACCGGCAAAGTCGATGTAGTGATTTCCAGCTTGGGCAAAAACCCGGATCGTGAAAAAGTCATCGATTTTTCCCACGCTTATGCGCCGTTCTACCTTGGCGTATTTGGCCCGCCAGACGCGCAGATCAAGACCCTGGATGACCTCAAGGGTAAAACCATCAGCGTGACCCGTGGCGCCATCGAAGACATCGAACTGACCAACGTGGCGCCAGCCGGCGTGACCATCAAACGCTTCGAAGACAACAACTCGACCATCGCCGCGTATCTGGCAGGCCAGGTGGACCTGATCGCCAGCGGCAACGTGGTGATGGTCGCCATCAGCGAACGCAACCCCAAGCGCATCCCGGCCATGAAACTCAAGCTCAAGGATTCACCGGTCTACGTCGGCGTGAACAAGGGCCAGCCCGAGTTGCTGGACAAGGTGAACCAGATTCTGGCCACGGCCAAGGCTGACGGCAGCCTGGAAAAAAACGCGCTGCAATGGCTTAAAGAGCCGCTGCCAGCTGACCTCTGACACTTTGCGACGGGGTCAATCATGGCTTATCAGTTCGACTTTTTACCGGTGCTGCAAAACAGCGACCTGTTATTACGCGGCGCCCTGTTTACCCTTGAACTGACAGCGATCGGCACAGTATTCGGCGTCAGCCTGGGGATTGTCGGCGCCGTGGTCCGGGCGTGGAATATTCGACCTTTCGCTGCGTTGTTCGGGTTGTATGTCGAGTTGATCCGCAACACGCCGTTTCTGGTGCAGCTATTTTTTATCTTTTTCGGCTTGCCGGGCCTGGGTGTGCATATCAGCGAGTGGCAGGCCGCGGTGCTGGCGATGGTGATCAACCTGGGTGCCTATTCCACGGAAATTATCCGCGCAGGTATTCAGGCGATCCCCAAAGGCCAGCTGGAAGCAGCATCTGCACTGGCCATGAGCCGATTCGAGGCGTTCCGCCATGTGGTCCTGCAACCGGCGCTGGCCAAGGTTTGGCCAGCCCTGAGCAGCCAGATCATCATCGTGATGCTCGGCTCGGCGGTCTGCTCGCAAATTGCCACTGAAGAGCTGAGCTTTTTTGCCAATTTCATTCAGTCACGCAATTTTCGCAGCTTCGAAACCTACGTCCTGACCACTCTGATTTACCTGTGCATGGCCTTGTTGATCCGCCAGTTACTGAACTGGTTCGGCCGCCGCTACCTGAGCAGGAGTCGCTGATGGATTTCACGTTCTGGGACATCGTGCGTAACTTGCTGACGGGTTTGCAGTGGACAGTCGCCCTGTCTCTTGTTGCGTTTATCGGCGGCGGCTTTATCGGCTTGCTGGTGTTGCTGATGCGCATTTCCAAAAGCCGCTTCGCCCGCACTCTGGCGCGCGGTTATATAGAGCTGTTCCAGGGTACGCCCCTGCTGATGCAGCTGTTTTTGATCTTCTTTGGCATTGCCCTGCTGGGCATCGATATTTCGCCGTGGATGGCCGCGGCCCTGGCGCTGACATTGTTCACCAGTGCCTACCTGGCCGAGATCTGGCGCGGCTGCGTCGAGTCGATTGCCCACGGCCAGTGGGAGGCCTCGGCCAGCCTGGCACTCAGCCCGCTGGAGCAATTGCGCTACGTGATCCTGCCGCAAGCCTTGCGGGTCGCCATCGCGCCGACCGTCGGCTTTTCGGTGCAGGTCATCAAAGGCACTGCCGTGACCTCGATTATTGGATTCACCGAATTGACCAAGACCGGCAGCATGCTGGCCAATGCCACCTTCGAGCCTTTCATGGTCTATGGCCTGGTGGCTCTGGGTTACTTCCTCTTGTGCTACCCCCTGTCGCTCAGTGCGCGCTATCTGGAAAGGAGACTGCATGCCTCTGCTTAGAGTTACCGCCCTGCATAAATACTACGGCGACCACCACGTGCTCAAAGGCATCGACCTGACGGTCGAACAGGGCCAGGTGGTCGCTATCATTGGCCGCAGCGGCTCGGGCAAGAGTACCTTGCTCAGAACCCTGAACGGGCTGGAGTCCATTAACGACGGGGTGATTGAGGTCGATGACGAATACCTGGATGCCGCCCGCGCAGACTTGCGAAGCCTGCGCCAGAAGGTCGGCATGGTGTTTCAGCAGTTCAATCTGTTCCCGCACCTGAGCGTGGGCGAAAACGTCATGCTGGCCCCGCAAGTGGTGCAAAAGGTGCCCAAAGCCAAGGCCGCCGAACTGGCGCGCCAGATGCTGGAACGGGTGGGGCTGGGCGACAAGTTCGACGCCTTCCCGGAGCGCCTGTCGGGCGGTCAACAGCAGCGGGTGGCGATTGCCCGGGCTTTGGCCATGTCACCCAAGGTGCTGTTGTGTGATGAGATCACCTCGGCCCTCGACCCGGAGCTGGTCAATGAAGTGCTCAGCGTGGTGCGTCAGCTGGCCCGTGAAGGCATGACGCTGATCATGGTCACCCACGAGATGCGTTTTGCCCGTGAAGTTGGCGACAAACTGGTGTTTATGCACCAGGGCAAGGTGCATGAAGTGGGTGACCCCAAAGTGCTGTTCGCCAACCCGCAAACCCCGGAACTGGCGAATTTCATCGGAACGTTGTAGTCACTGACGAGGTACGAGGCTACGGGAATCGTAGAGCCTGAAAACACGAGGCCTCGGATAACAGCTAACCTCATTGCTTTCGTGCTCCACATCAAGGCAGGTGATATCACGCGTTGGCGCGAGCCTTTGATCGTGGCACGATGGCCGGGTTATCGACCGAGACCCCTCAACCATGCCCCAATCCCAAGCAAGGAATCCGTCCCTGATCGCCGCCATTGATCTGGGTTCTAACAGCTTTCACATGGTGGTGGCCAAGGCCCAGAACGGCGAAATCCGCATACTTGAGCGTCTTGGTGACAAGGTGCAGTTAGCTGCCGGCATCGACGAAGAACGCAAGCTCAGCGAAGAATCCATGCAGCGCGGGCTCGATTGCCTCAAGCGTTTCGCCCAACTGATCAACGGTATGCCGTTGGGTGCCGTGCGTATTGTGGGAACCAACGCATTGCGCGAGGCGCGCAACCGCAACGAGTTTATCGTGCGTGCCGAAGAGATCCTGGGTCACACCGTTGAAGTGATTTCCGGTCGTGAAGAAGCGCGCCTGATCTACCTGGGTGTGTCCCACACCCTCGCCGACACGCCGGGCAAACGCCTGGTGGCCGACATCGGCGGCGGCAGTACCGAGTTCATCATTGGCCAGCGTTTTGAGCCCCTGCTACGCGAAAGCCTGCAAATGGGCTGCGTCAGCTTTACCCAGCGCTATTTCCGCGACGGCAAGATCACCCCGGCACGCTACGCCCAGGCCTACACGGCTGCGCGTCTCGAAATCATGAGCATCGAGCACGCCCTGCACCGCCTGACCTGGGATGAGGCCATCGGCTCTTCGGGTACCATTCGGGCCATTGGCCTGGCGCTCAAGGCGGGCGGTCATGGTAACGGCGAAGTAAACGCCGAAGGCCTGTCCTGGCTCAAGCGCAAGCTGTTCAAGCTGGGCGACGCGGACAAGATCGACTTCGAAGGCATCAAGCCCGACCGTCGCGCCATCTTCCCGGCCGGGCTGGCGATTCTTGAAGCAATCTTCGACGCCCTTGAACTGCAACGTATGGATCACTGTGACGGCGCCCTGCGCGAAGGCGTGCTGTACGACCTTCTGGGCCGCCATCACCACGAAGACGTGCGTGAGCGCACCCTCAGCTCGCTGATGGACCGTTACCATGTCGATCGCGAGCAAGCGGCACGGGTTGAACGCAAGGCGCTGCGCGCCTTCGATCAAGTGGCCAAGTCGTGGGGCCTCAAGGACGGTGTATGGCGTGAACTGCTGAGCTGGGCGGCCAAGGTGCATGAAGTCGGGCTGGACATTGCCCACTATCATTACCACAAGCACGGCGCCTACTTGATAGAGCACTCCGACCTGGCTGGTTTCTCACGCGAAGACCAGCAAATGCTCGCGCTGCTGGTGCGCGGCCATCGTCGCAACATTCCTAAAGACAAGTTCGCCGAATTTGGCGAAGACGGCATCAAGCTGATTCGCCTGTGCGTGCTGTTGCGCTTTGCGATCCTGTTCTACCACATCCGTGGCAACCAGGAAGCCTCGCAGGTGAAGCTGCGCGCCGAGGGCGATCACCTGGACGTCATCTTCCCCGACGGCTGGCTGGAACAGAACCCGCTGACCCAGGCTGACTTCGAACAAGAAGCGCAATGGCTGACCCGGGTCGGAATTGTGCTGACGGTTTCCTGACCGGGCACAACTCAAACCAACTGTGGGAGCGAGCAGGCTCGCTCCCACAGTCGTTACAGCGTTATACCGATGGCCCGGTACTCACGGCCAGTACCGGCAGGCTCAGACGCTCAAGCAGCGTGGCTTGCGCACTGCGCGGGTTCTGGTTGCCCGTTGGCGTATTGCGGATATACCGCCCGTCCGACTGAAGGCTCCAGCTGTGGGTGTTGTCCGTCAGATAGCACTCAAGCTCCTTCTTGACCCGCAGAATCAGCTTTTTACCCTCGACCGGGAAGCACGTCTCAACACGCTTATCGAGATTGCGCTCCATCCAATCGGCACTCGACAGGAACATCTGCTCCTCGCCGCCATTGAGGAAGTAGAACACCCGTGTGTGCTCCAGGAAGCGCCCGATGATCGAACGCACATGAATATTGTGCGAAACGCCGGCAATCCCGGGACGCAGGCAGCACATCCCGCGTACCACCAGATCAATACGCACGCCGGACTGACTGGCCTTGTACAGCGCACGGATGATTTTCGGATCGGTCAGCGAGTTGAACTTGGCGATGATATGCGCCGGTTTGCCTTCAACAGCGAACTGGGTCTCACGGGCAATCATGTCCAGCATGCCCTTTTTCAAAGTGAAAGGCGCATGCAGCAGTTTTTTCATGCGCAGCGTCTTGCCCATGCCGATCAACTGGCTGAACAACTTGCCGACGTCTTCACACAGCGCGTCGTCGGAGGTCAGCAAGCTGTAGTCGGTGTAAAGCTTGGCGTTGCCGGCGTGGTAGTTGCCGGTACCCAGATGCGCGTAACGCACGATCTCCCCCGCCTCACGGCGCAGAATCAGCATCATCTTGGCGTGGGTCTTGAAACCGACTACGCCATAGATCACTACCGCACCGGCAGCTTGCAGGCGACTGGCCAGTTGCAGGTTGGACTCTTCGTCAAAGCGCGCACGCAGCTCGATCACCGCGGTTACTTCTTTACCGTTACGCGCCGCATCAACCAGCGCATCAACGATTTCCGAGTTGGCGCCGCTGCGGTACAGGGTCTGGCGTACGGCCAGCACATGCGGATCCTTGGCAGCCTGGCGAAGCAAGTCGACGACCGGAGTAAACGACTCAAACGGGTGCAGCAGCAAGATGTCCTGTTTGCTGACCACGCTAAAAATGTTCTCGCTGTTCTGCAACAGCTTGGGAATCGCCGGGGTAAACGGCGTGTATTGCAGCTCAGGGTGGCTGTCGAGGCTGGTGATGCTGAAAAGGCGTGTCAGGTTGACCGGACCATTGACCTGATACAACTCGGTCTCATGCAGGCTGAACTGCTTGAGCAGGTAGTCGGATAGGTGCTTGGGGCATGTGTCGGCCACTTCCAGGCGTACGGCATCGCCGTATCGACGCGAGAACAACTCGCCACGCAGCGCACGGGCCAGGTCTTCAACATCTTCGGTATCAACCGCCAGATCGGCGTTACGGGTCAGGCGGAACTGGTAGCAGCCTTTCACCTTCATGCCTTGAAACAGGTCATCGGCGTGGGCGTGAATCATCGACGACAGGAACACATAGTTGTCGCCTGCCCCACCCACGTCTTCAGGCAATTTGATCACGCGTGGCAACAGACGCGGTGCCGGGATGATCGCCAGGCCTGAATCACGACCAAAGGCATCGATGCCTTCCAGCTCGACGATAAAGTTCAGGCTCTTGTTCACCAGCAACGGGAACGGGTGCGTCGGGTCCAGGCCAATCGGCGTGATGATCGGCGCGATTTCGTCGCGGAAGAACTTGCGTACCCACGCCTTGATCTTGGTGTTCCAGTGCCGGCGACGGATAAAGCGCACCTGATGCTTTTCAAGCTCGGGCAACAGAATGTCGTTGAGGATCGCGTACTGGCGATCCACATGGCCGTGGACCAGTTCGCTGATGCGGGCCAGCGCCTGATGCGGCTGCAAGCCATCGGCACCGGCCTGCTCACGGGCGAAGGTGATTTGTTTTTTCAGGCCTGCGACACGAATTTCGAAAAACTCATCCAGGTTGCTGGAAAAAATCAGCAGAAACTTCAAGCGTTCAAGCAGCGGATAGGACTCATCCAGCGCTTGTTCCAATACGCGAATGTTGAACTGTAATTGCGACAACTCACGATGGATGTACAGGCTGCTGTCATCAAGGCCAGGAACGGCAATCGCCGGATGCACCGCCGCGTGCGACTCGGCCGCAGCAGGCGCATGGGCTTGCTGTTCAGGCGGGGTTTCAGGGACTGGCTCAACAATCGGCTGAGCTTCAGTGGCAACGATTTCAGCAAGTCCTTCGGTATTCATTGAATGTTCCTGTAAGAGCGGGTTTGACTCTCGTAACAGTTAAGCGACACCAGCAGTCAAGTTGTCAGAATGCCATCAACGCCTGTGGGTTTAAACCGCTCCCGGGCGCTTTATGCGGGCCAGAGACTGGTTAGAGGCCGATTTGTCGAAATTGTTTCCTGGGCAACCGACGCAGACACTGCGGGAGCGGGCTTGCTCGCGATTCAAACACCGCAGAGTTTCAGATTGACTGAGTCAACCCCATCGCAGTCATGCCAGCTCCCACAGGTTCGAAGCAATAATCACCTGCGCGCATGGTTATAACGCTTCGCCATGAACACTAGATGACAACGCTAATGATGTAGGTCAAATACACATGATTTGTAGGACTTGTTAACGCAAAGTCACATTTCGATACTTTCCCGAACGTCCCTTAAGGCGTAGGCTGCGCGTTCATTTCGCCAGCATCCAGACAATGCTCCAACAATTTCTTCAAGAATTCGGCTACTTCGCCCTGTTTCTAGGGACGTTCTTTGAAGGTGAGACCATTCTGGTTCTCGCAGGCTTCTTGGCGTTCCGCGGATACATGGACCTCAAACTGGTCATGATCGTGGCATTCCTCGGCAGTTATGCCGGAGATCAGCTGTGGTACTTCCTGGGGCGCAAGCACGGCCGCAAACTGTTGGCGCGCAAACCGCGCTGGCAACTTATGGGCGACAAGGCGCTGGAGCACATTCGCAGGCACCCGGATATCTGGGTCCTGAGTTTCCGCTTCGTCTACGGCCTGCGTACCGTCATGCCCGTGGCAATCGGCCTGTCAGGCTACCCTCCGGGCCGCTATTTGCTGCTCAACGGCATTGGTGCGGCCATCTGGGCCATTGCCCTGGCTACCGCCGCCTATCACTTTGGCGCCGTGCTCGAAGGCTTGCTGGGCAACGTCAAGAAATATGAGCTGTGGGTGCTCGGTGCCCTGCTCCTGATCGGCCTGTGCCTGTGGGCCCGCCGCCGCTTCAAGAATGCACGCCTGGCCAGACAGACCGCTCTTGAAGAGAAAAACAAGAGCAACGCCGAAGTCAGCAACCCGCCAGCCGAGTGATACGGTTTCTGCACACGTAGAGCCCCATCACGCTCAACAGGGTGTAACTGGACAGGCCGACCCAGCCCAATGCGCTGGCCGGCCACAGACCGGCCACAGGGGCCAGCCAGACCAGTGGCAGGTTGAGCGCCAGGCGCAGCCACTCAAGTTTCAGCGCCCAGGGCCGGTTCTCCAGACCTGCCCCCAGCACAAACAGCCCCAACGCCATATACCCCCAGCCCAGCATCAGCGCCTGGGGCGACAACGTCTCGCCCAGATTCAGCAAATAACTGCCCAGCGCCAGATAAACTGCAAATTGCGCCGCGATATACACCTGTTGGCGCCGTGCCAGTGGCACCTCGAATTTTACAAACCGGCTCAGGTCCGGCTTGTTTATCGGGTACTTCGCCGCTACATCCGCCGGACGCCAGCCCGTGGGCATAAACCAGATCCTCAGCTTGTCCCGCCAGCGCTCGGTGCGCTGCGCATCAGCCAGCAACTGGCCATAGAACTGCCAGTTGGCCCACAGCGGATTCCAGCTTTGCAGCGGCGTGGTCACGCCGAAAATCACCGGTTCGGCGTCGTCTTCTTCCTGAAAAGTGCCGAACAAACGGTCCCAGACAATGAACACTCCACCGTAATTGCGATCCATATACAGAGCATTCTGCGCATGGTGAGCCCGATGATTGGAAGGTGTCACAAACAACCACTCGAACCAGCCCAGCTTGGGCACATGGCGGGTATGGACCCAGAACTGATAGAGCAGGTTGACGGTGGCCACGGTGACAAATACCGGCAGCGGCACACCCAGCACCGCCATTGGCAGGTAAAAGACCCAACCAAGCACAAACCCGGTGCTGGTTTGGCGCAGGGCGGTGGACAGGTTGTAGTCTTCGCTCTGATGATGCACCGAATGCGCGGCCCAGAGCACGTTGCGCTCATGCCCCAGGCGGTGGTGCCAGTAGTAGCAAAAATCGTAGAAGACAAACGCAAACAGCCACACCCACAGGCTGTCTTCGGGCAATTGCAGCAGCGCCAGATATTTCAGTGCCAGCGCGTAGGTGATCAGCCCCACGCCTTTGGTCAGCAAACCGGTGGTGGTCGACAGCACACCGGCGCTCAGGCTGCTGATAGTGTCAGCCAGGCGATAGGTGTGCATTGCGCGCCAGCGGTCGGCCAGCAGCTCGACAGCAATCAGCACAAAGAAAAACGGTACGGCATACAGAATCAGCTTCATGGCACACCCCGAGCGGTATTCCATCAAGCGTAGGCGCACTTGCTGCGAAACCCTATGGCATCAAGCGCCAAATCAGGCGACATTAATGCCATGAACAAGGAGATCGACATGACCACTAAAAAAGTTGCCGTGATTCTTTCCGGCTGCGGCGTCTATGACGGCGCCGAGATCCACGAAAGCGTGATCACCCTGCTACGCCTGGACCAGCGCGGCGCCAAAGTACAGTGCTTTGCCCCCGACATTGCACAACTGCATGTCATCAACCACCTGACCGGCGAGCCAATGCCCGAGTCACGCAACGTACTGGTGGAGTCAGCGCGGATTGCCCGGGGCGAGATCAAGGATGTTCGTGAGGCCAAGGTCGAGGATTTTGACGCCCTGATCATACCGGGCGGGTTTGGTGCCGCCAAAAACCTCTCCAGCTTTGCCACCGATGGTGCTGCGTGCTCGGTTCAGGCTGATGTGCTGAGCCTGGCCGAAGCCTTTGCCGAAGCTGGCAAACCGATTGGCCTGATGTGCATCTCACCTGCCATTGCCGCCAAGATTTATGGCCCAGGCGTGATCTGCACCATCGGCACCGACGCAGATACCGCTGCAGCCGTCACCAAAATGGGTGGCACCCACCAAGAGTGTGAAGTGTCGGAAATTGTCGAGGACAAGGCCCGCAAGCTGGTCAGCACCCCGGCCTATATGCTCGCCAAATCCATCAGCGAAGCAGCGTCAGGGATCAACAAGATGGTTGACCGCGTGCTTGAGCTGACGCAAAAAAACTGATCAACCCCGTGCCAGCCGGGTCAGGATACGGTCCAGGGCATTGGCGAACGCCTGCTTGTCGCGTTCGCCATAGGCACCCTGCCCGCCGCTGACCTGGCCTTGCTCGCGCAGATCGGTAAACAGATTACGCACCGCCAGGCGCTCGCCCATGTTTTGCGGGTCAAACTCCTTGCCGCGCGGGTCCAGCGCGGCAACGCCCTTTTTGACCAGCCGGTCGGCCAACGGCACATCGCTGCAAATCACCAGTTCGCCGGGCACGGCGTGCTCCACCAGATAATCATCCGCCGCATCCGGGCCGCTGGGCACCACAATCAGTTTGACCAGGGCGTAGGTCGGTTTGATCTGGCTCTGCCCTGCCACCAGCACCACCTCAAACTGACGCTTGAGAGCGAACTTGATGACCTGATCCTTTGCCGCCTTGGGGCAGGCGTCTGCGTCGATCCAGACACGCATAGAGAATTGCTCCTGAGTGTTGCCGCTCCCACTGAGGGGAGGTGTATAAGGATTTAAGAAGCCTGCACCCGACGCTTTTCCGCCAGTTTGCTTCGGCCGTACAACACGATAATTGCCAAAATGGCTACGGCCTGCGCACTCAGCGAGTACGCATCTGCATGAATACCCAGCCAGTCGAAGTCGAAGAACGCGACAGGCCGCGTGCCAAAGATGCCCGCCTCTTGCAGCGCTTTCACGCCATGCCCGGCGAATACCACCGACAGGGCGCAGAGCAAAGCCGCGTTGATGCTGAAAAACAGCGCCAATGGCAATTTGGCCGAGCCACGCAGGATGATCCACGCCAGGCCCATCAGCAAGACCAGTGCCGTGGCGCCGCCCGCCAGTACCGCGTTGTGGCCCGCCGGACCGGCTTGCAGCCACAGGGTTTCGTAGAACAGGATCACTTCGAACAGTTCGCGGTACACCGAAAAGAACGCCAGTATCGCGAAGCCAAAACGACCGCCACCGCTGACCAGGCTGCTCTTGATGTAATCCTGCCACGCGGCGGCGTGACGACGGTCGTGCATCCATACGCCCAGCCACAGCACCATGACGCTGGCGAACAGCGCAGTACAACCTTCCAGCAGTTCACGCTGGGCACCGCTGACGTCAATCACATAGGCCGCCAGCGCCCAGGTCGCCAGCCCGGCCACCAGGGCCAGACCCCAGCCGACGTTGACACTGCGCACCGCCGATTGCTGGCCGGTATTGCGCAGGAAAGCCAGAATCGCGGCCAGCACCAGAATTGCTTCCAGGCCTTCACGCAGCAAAATCAGCAGGCCGGAGATATAGCTCAAAGTCCAGCTCAGGCCATCGCTGCCCAACAGCCCGGCAGATTCCTTGAGCAAGACTTTGGCAGCCTCCAGTCGCTGCTCGACCTGCTCGATCGGCAAGCCGTCCTGCAGCGATTGCCGATAGGCCATCAGGGCTTTTTCAGTGTTTTTGCGCACATTGGCGTCAACGTTATCCAGCGAGCTTTCAACGAGTTCAAAACCTTCCAGATAAGCCGCCACCGACAGGTCGTAGGCTTGCTCACGGTCACCGGTGCGGTAAGCCGCAAGGCTTTTATCCAGGGTGGCGCTGGTGTAGTCGAGCAGCTGCGCCGGGCCGCGTTTGACTTGCGGCGGCTGCGCCCGTTGGGCACGGAACGTTGCGGTCGCCTCGGGGCCTTCAGCCGCCAGCACTTCATTCGGGGTTTGACGGGCAAGGTCCGCCAGGTTGTAGGTTTTGTCTGCCTTGCTGGCACTCGGGTCGGCACTCAGCCCGGCGATGTAGGTGGCCAGGTCCCAGCGCTGACGCTCGTCCAGCTGATCAGCAAACGAAGGCATATCGGTGCCTTCAACCCCCAGGCCAAGGGTGTTATAGATCGCGTAGAGGCTCAGCCGGTCCAGGCGCTGCGCGTCACGCAGGTTCGCAGGCGGCGGCGTCATACCGACACTGGCAGGGCCGTCACCGGCGCCGGTTTCACCGTGGCACACCGAGCAATGCTGGGCATACAAGGGTGCGCCACGGGTAGGGTCAGGGGTAATGGCGGGGGCCTGGCTGACCTCGTAGGCCACCGCCAGTTTGGCACCCAACTGACGTGCCTCATGCGCAACGGCGGTGCCGTCTACACGCTGTTCGATGGCGCTTTGCAGGGCGTTCACGCCTTGCAGCAGCTCCTCACGCTCAGGGCGTTGCGGCAAGTCCGCGAGCAGGCCTTTGAGCACGGCCAGAAACTCGAGTTGCTCGCGGTATTCGGTCTCATCAATAACCTTGCCGTTTTCAACTGTGGGCGGATAGTCAGCACCAATGTAGTCAATCAGGTGCAGCGCTTGTGAGGCGCCTTCCGGGGTGTTGGCAGAGGCAACAAGGCTGCACAACGCGAGCACGGGCAACAATAGCCATGCCAAAAAACGCGAGCGGGAGGTCATCGATCAATCCGGATGGAAATGAGAAGTAACATATTGTTTACCGTTACTGGCTGCCGACTCAAGGCCCTCGTATGCGATCGCGCCGTAAATCAGCGAATTGCAATTCTGCGATTGAACTGGCTAAACATAGCGAGCCTTGGAGATTGATCGCCCCTTTATTGCAAGTGCTTGTGGGTTAACTATCGCCACAAATGTAGGCATTTTCCCAAAGTGATTAAACAGAGCCATCACGCCCTGATTAAGGCTATTTCCCCTCCGCCGACGCTGCTAAAAATACCGATCCTTCACCACAACTGATCACCCGTACTCGGGCCCGGTCTCTGCGGTATCGACAAGTATTTATGGTTTATACGCCCGGGGACACTCATACCCATGACCGCTCGCGCCCTTAACGCTCTCATTTTGAGCGTGCTCACCTTACTGACTGGATGCTCGGTATTTCGTAGTTATGACAGCGAACTGCAAGCCACCAACCAGCAGTTGTCGGCTGGCAATGTCGATGGCGCACTGGTCCTGCTCGAACAAAACAACAGCAGCCAGAACAAAGACCTTCTCTACTACCTGGAAAAAGGCGAGTTATTGCGCGCAAAGGGCGACCTTGCTGCAAGCCAGAAGGCATGGCGCAACGCTGACAAATTGATATATGCCTGGGAGGAGTCGGTCAGGCTCGATACCGCCAGGTACCTCGCACAGTTCTCCAGTTTTCTGGTCAACGACAAAGTCCGCCGCTATGAAGGCCATGACTACGAGAAAGTCTGGTTGAGTACGCAAATGGCTCTGAATCTGTTGAACCTTAACGATTTCGAAGGTGCCCGCACGGAAATCAAAAAAACCCATGAACGCGAAGCCCTGATCACTGAACTTCGGGACAAGGAATACTTGAAACGTGAGCAGGAAGCAGAACGCAGGGGAGTACGGGCCCGGCTCAAGGATCTGCGTGGCTACCCGCTGGAAAGTCTTGATGCACCCGACGTACTGGAGCTGAAAAATAGTTATCAGAGCGCCTTTAGTCATTATTTGGCGGGCTTTGTTTACGAGGCTTTGGGAGAACGAAGCCTTGCCGCACCAGGCTATCGAAAGGCCGCAGAACTGCGACCCAACACACCTCTGATCGAGCAAAACCTGCTGAACCTGGACAAACCAGAGACCAGCAGCGATGAAAGCGAAGTTCTGATAGTGCTGCAAAATGGCTTTGCACCGGCGCGAGACTCAATACGTCTCCCACTGCCATTAACCATCAGCAACAACCTCGTCATTACGCCGCTGTCATTTCCGGTGATCAGGCCTTACACCCCCAATACGCCCCTCACCCATGTCGTCGTCAACGGCCAGCTTCATCCCCTCACCTTGCTTAACACCACCACGACCATGTCGCGTCGCGCCCTGCGCGATGAACTGCCGTGGATCCTCCTGCGTAGCAGCGCGCGGGCTGTCACTCGAGGCGTCGCACAAAAACAACTCAATGACGATAACCCGCTGGCCGGCCTGCTTCTGGGAGTTGCTTCGACTGTTCTGGAAGACGCGGATACGCGCACCTGGCGCACCCTGGCAGACAACACATATGTGGTGCGTTTACGCCTCAACCGTGGTGAGCATCAAATTAGTCTGCCCGACATCCCGGGCAGTACGCCGATACGCATAAGGGCCGAACGCGGCTATCAGGTCATCACGATACGCACGATCGGTAATCGCGTTTTCCACCATGCCGCCGCTGGCAGTACTACACCCGTCACCCCCCCGCTGGCTTTCATAAGCCGACAAAAACCCTGAGGAACCCACGATGCGATATTTGCTCTCGGGCGCTCTGGCGCTGTTTTTACTGATCGGCTGCGCCACACCGTCACCTCCACAACCCAACAGTGCAGCAAGCAAGATTACGGTCATGGGCAAGTTCAAACATATCTCTGCCGGAGCGATCCGCGTAGCGCGTGTAAATGGCTTCATGACCGTAAACGCCCAGATGACCAACACCAGCCGCCACAACCGAATGGTTTATTACCGATTTACCTGGCTGGGCAAGGACGGTTTTCCCGTTGCCAATGAAGAAGGCTGGAAAACCATCACCCTGTACGCCAAACAAAACACTTTTATTCCTGCTATTGCACCAGTGCCTCAAGCCAGGGATTTCCGCTTGGAAGTGAAAACCCCCTGAGCCTGTAGCCTTTGTCACACCTGGAGAGCTATTCCATGCTTGCACGCACTTCATTACTCGCCCTTATGCTGATTCTGATCAGCGGGTGTTCCAACACTTCGCCAGTCATCGGCGGCAAAAACATAACTTATGGCGACACCAAGGCTGTGGAACTGATCACCAATGAGTTTGGCTCGACTGACCTGCAGATGATCGCCGAAAGCATGACACGTTCCCTTGCTCAGTCCGGCATTCTTCAGGGAATGCCGGTGGTACAGGTCTACGATGTGAAAAACAAAACCAGCGAGTACATCGATACCCGCCAGATAACCACGTCGATAAAAACCCAACTGATGAAAACCGGCACCGTTCGTTTTGCGAGCGACAACACCGACATGCAAAGCCAGGTCGACCAACTTCAGTTGCAAAACCAAAGCGGCCTGTACAAAAAAACGACGATCAGCAAGACCGGCAACATGATCGCAGCCAAATACCGCCTCGAAGGCTCCATCACCTCGATTGTGAAGCGCAGCAAGGACTTCAAAGATGTTTTCTACACATTCAACCTGCAACTGGTCGATCTCGAAAGCGGCCTGGCGGAATGGATGGACGAAAAAGAAATCCGCAAAACAACGGAGCGCTAAGCGATGCGTATCTGGATATGCGTTATCAGCCTGCTCTGTATCTGGGAAGTTCAAGCTGCCCCCAAAATAGCCGTGACCGACCTGGCTTATGAGACCCGCGTACAGCAATACGTCCAGTCAACCACTGCACGTAACCGTTTTCAGTCCGGCCCGTACCACGCCAATGGCTCGGCGAGCTACCAGACGTACGAGAGCCGCAACAGCTACATCCAGCAAAACGAGTTGCGCAATTTCAGTGGCGATATCAAAGGAAAGATTCTCAAATCCGGGTTGTTCCGACTGGTGCAGGCCAAGCCTTACAAAGCCAGCGACAAAACGGATGTTTATGACGTCATCAAGCGCATAAAGGCCGGTCATTTCAAAGGCGCCGACTACGTTCTGTTTGGCACGGTGTCTGACATTGATTTCACCCGGGACCTCAACGCACTGGCCAATACCAGGAGTTATTCGGCGATACTGGGGTTGACGCTGGTTGCTGACTTCAGCCTGATCAACACCCGTACCCTTGAGGTCACCTCAGCATTCACTGCCATGGGTAAAGGGGAGGACATCAAACTGACAAACCGCCACGATCTCAGAGTGTCCCTTAACCGGCCCCAGGTTATACGCGACGTAGCCGCAACCCTTGGCGAGGACGTGGTACGGCAACTACAAGAGCAACTGACAGGCATTGCACCTCAGCCGCCAAAGAGCGCGCCAGCACCACTCAACAGACTACCCGAGGATGAAGCTGCGGTGATTCTGCGCTGAGCCCTGAGCACAAGCCAGTTGTCGCTCAACAGCCGAGATCAGACCGACATGTAATGCTGAGCCATGAACTCGACAAAAACACGCACTTTGGGGGCCAGAAGGCGGGCGTGCGGATAGAGGGCAAAGTAATGACGCTGGCCTGCGTTGTAGTCGGGAAGAATCTGTACCAACTGGCCGCTTTGCAAGTTCTGTTGCACCGTCGCCCGTGTGAACGCGGCAATGCCCAGACCGGCCAATGCGGCGCTGTGGAGGGAGGTAATGGTGTCGGTTTTGAAACGTCCGTTGAGCGCCACCACCACGGTATCAGCCCGCGCCGAATTCAACCGCCACTCATTGCTCCCCGTAAAACCGAGTAACTGATGGGTGGCCAGCTCGTCGACCTGGCGTGGCAAGCCTTGGCGACTGACATAACCGGGTGCAGCCACCAGAATCAGATCGGATACGGTCAGTTTCTTGGCCACCAGCGAGGAGTCTTCCAGGGGGCCGCTGATGCGCAGTGCAAGGTCGAAGCGCTCAGCCACCAGATCAACAAAACGGTCCTCGCAGGACAGGTCTACCCGGATCTTGGGGTAGCGTTGCTGGAACCCGGGCAACCAATTGCCCAACTCCAGCGTCCCGATCACCAAAGGCACGCTGATACGCAGAGTCCCTGACGGTTCGCTGCCATCGTCGGCAACAGCCAACGCCGCTTGGTCGAGCCGCTGCAAAATGTCGAGGCAGGCCGCGTGATAGCGCTCCCCTGCCTCAGTCAGGCTCAAGTGCCGGGTTGTGCGGTTGATCAACCGCACACCGAGTTGTGCCTCCAGATGCTGTAAATGCCGGGACAATGTCGAAGACGTGGTTTCCCATTGCTCGGCTGCTGCCGAAAATCCACGATTCTCGACGATGCAGCAAAACGCCCGCATGGCCAGCAACTGATTCATCGATTGAGCTTCACTTTAGAGGCAATTTAACGATCTGCGCCGTAGTCATGACGTCGCCAAAGGTGTCTTCGACTGAAGCCAGGGCTGCGCGGTGCAGGCTATTTGCATCAATGCTCGAGCCGTCTGCCCGGGTAATACTGCGGGTAGCGGAAGCATCAGATGCTACCACGACCTGGTACCCCAGCGGCGCAGCGTCCCGAGCGCCGCCGGCCACGCAGGCATGGGTCATCAGGCCGGCAATAATTACCGTCTTGATGCCTTTTTCCTTCAGCAGGCGGTCCAGTTCAGTGCTGCCAAAAACGCTCACGGTGGTTTTTTGCAACACCGTATCACCCGCGCGAGGCAGCATCTGCGGGTGGAATTTCACACCTTCGCCGTCCAGCGCAAAAACCGCTGAGCCCGCCGGGGCGATATGCTGAATCTGATAAACCGGAATCCTGGCCTTGTCCGCGAATGCAATAAGCTCGCGAGCCTTGTTGAGTGCCTTCTGGCCGTCCGGGATCGGCAACCGGCCGGTGAAGTACTCCTGCTGAAAATCAATCACCAGTAAAGCCGTAGAGGCCGGGTCAAGACGATCAATCGGAACAGCGCCAGACATGGCACGGATAGTGGGGTTGGGATTGACGGCAGGCTCAGCCGCGATGGCTGAAGTTGCCGCCAGACTCAGACAGGCGAGCAATGAGGACAGTAGTTTGGGCATTGTAAAAGTCATATGAACCTCTGGTTTGGAATGATGCAACGGAGGGTAAAAGTCTAAAAAGACCGATACCTCGCAACAACGCCAGGGCGCGCATATGACTTATGCGCTTTTTGCACAGATTTCAGTTTGTAGCGCGATGCAACGTCGCCAGAAAACCCGCCGCGCCAACAAACAGACCGGCAAAGGTGCGGTTCATCCGGCGCTGTTGTTGCGGCGTACGCAGCAGACGCAGGACCTTGGACGCCAACCCTGTGTAACCGGCCATGACGATCAGGTCGACGCAGATCATGGTCACGCCCAACGTCAGGTATTGGGACACCAGCGGCGCTGCCGGGTTTACGAACTGCGGCAGCACCGCGAGCATGAACACCAGCGCCTTGGGGTTGCTGACGTTGACCAGAAAGCCGCGAAATACGAGAGCCAGCGGCTTGCCGATGGGACGCACGGCGGCGTCATCGCTCAGATCAGCCGGCAGGGCACGCCACTGTTTGACGGCGAGGTAAACAAGGTAAGCCACGCCGAACCATTTGATGGCATAGAAAGCGGTAGACGAGGCTGCAAGGATGGCGCCGACACCGGCTGCGACAATGGCGATTTGCAACGCCAGGCCCAGTTGCAGGCCCAGGGCATTCCAGTAACCGCGCCAGAAACCATACTGCAGACCGCACGACATCGAAGCAATCGCGCCAGCGCCGGGGGACAGGCTGATCACCCAACAGGCAGCAAAAAAGGCCAACCACGTTTCCAACGACATCGCACACCTCGGACAAGATCTGTAACAAGTCCCTTAAGCTAATGCGTTGGTTGAAAATTGACCACAAATTTCTGAGGGTAGTTTTGACTCTGCGGGAGCGTTACAGGTCGCTTTCTCGCCAGCGGCGTACCGAGCGCTGGAAGAACAGACTGTTGGGGACTTGCACCATGCTGCTACCACTGCCCGATTCAGCGGGCTCGATCAGCGTGGTGTAAAGCAGATTGATGGCCACCACACGACCTTTGACGCCGGGCTTGTCCAGCGTGTCGAGCAACTCCACCACGTCGCCAATGCGAAACGGCCCCACAGTAAAGATCAACACTGCACACAGCAGATTGGAAAGCACGCTCCACATGGCGAAGAAGGCAATCGCCGCCACCGCCACAAAGCCCGACAGCGCCGTCCACAACACGGTGGCCGAAACCCCCAGACGCTCCAGCACGACGATCACTGCGCTGCCCATGATGAACCAGCGCAAGCCGCCGCGCAGCGGCATCATCAGCTGTGGCGGGAACGGATAACGCTCGCCCAGCCGCGTCAGGAAGCGCGCCACGACACGTTGGGAGAAGTAACCCGCCAACAGAATCAGCAAAATCTGCACACCGATCCACAGCGGTGCGATCAGTTCGGCGGGCACTGGCAAGTGCAGGGCTTCCATCAGGACAGGGCTTCCAGTTCTGCTTGCATGGACTCAAGCAATTCCAGCGCTTCCATCCACCGCTCTTCCAGCTGGCTTTCGAGCACTTTGAGCTTGGCCTGTTCCGCCAGCAGATCACGCAATTCATCTTTGCGCGCAGCTTCGTAAACGGCACTGTCGCCCAGGCTGGTTTCGATTTTCGCCAGCTTTTCGTTGACCTTGCCCAGCTCGCTCTCAAGCTTGTCAGCTTCGCGTTTATGCGGTGCCAGCTGCTGACGCAACGCTGCAGCGGCCTGACGTTGAGCCTTTTTATCGGTCTTGTCAGGGTTGACCAGCGTGGTGCTGACCGGCGCATTGCGCAAACGGTAGTCGGCCAGCCAGCGCGCGTAGTCTTCGAGGTCGCCGTCAAACTCCTGAACCTTGCCATCGGCAACCAGCAGGAACTCATCCGTAGTGCTCTTGAGCAGATGGCGATCGTGGGACACCACCAGCACCGCGCCGCTGAACTCTTGCAGAGCCATGGTCAGCGCCAGACGCATTTCCAGATCGAGGTGGTTGGTCGGTTCGTCGAGCAACAACAGATTCGGGCGGCCCCAGGCTATCAATGCCAGCGCCAGGCGGGCTTTTTCGCCACCGGAGAAGTTCAGTACCGGCTCGTCGATCCGCGCACCCCGGAAGTCGAAACCACCGAGGAAGTCGCGCAGGGTCTGTTCGCGCTCGGTCGGCGCCAGACGCTGCATATGCAGCAACGGGCTGGCCTTGGAATCCAGTGAGTCGAGCTGATGTTGGGCAAAATAGCCAACCACCAGATTCTCGCCACGGGCCAACCGACCCGACAGTGGCTCCAACTCGCCTGCGAGGTTTTTGATCAGGGTCGACTTACCCGCGCCGTTTGGCCCGAGCAAGCCAATACGGGCGCCCGGAACCAGTTGCAGCTTGACCTTCTCGAGGATGGTTTTGTCGCCATAACCCAGGCGCGCATCGGACAAGTCGAGCAACGGGCTGGAGAGCTTGACCGCTTCGCGGAACACGAAGTCGAACGGCGAATCCACATGGGCCGCGCTCAGCTCTTCCATACGCTCAAGGGCCTTGATCCGGCTCTGCGCCTGACGGGCCTTGGTGGCCTGGGCCTTGAAGCGGGCGATATAGCTTTCCATGTGCGCACGTTGCGCCTGTTGCTTTTCGTAGGCCTGTTGCTGCTGGGCCAGACGTTCGGCACGGGCACGCTCAAATGCGCTGTAACCACCGCGATACAGGGTGATTTTGCGCTGATCGACGTGGGCAATGTTGTCGACCACGGCATCCAGGAAGTCCCGATCGTGAGAGATCAGCAGCAAGGTGCCAGGGTAATTCTTGAGGAAGTCTTCAAGCCAGAGAATGGCGTCGAGATCCAGGTGGTTGGTCGGTTCATCGAGCAACAAAAGATCCGACGGGCACATCAGGGCCTGAGCCAGGTTCAGGCGCATCCGCCAGCCACCGGAGAAATCGGCAACCGGGCGATCCATCTGTTCGTTGGTAAAGCCCAGTCCGGCGAGCATTTTGCGCGCCCGTGCATCGGCGGTGTAGCCGTCGGCGCTGTCCAGCTCGGAGTGCAGGCGCGCTTGCGCAGCACCGTCCTCGTCAGCTTCGGCCCTGGCCAGATCGGCCTGCACCTGGCGCAATCGCTGGTCGCCATCGAGCACATAGTCGATCGCAATGCGGTCGAGGGTGTCGATTTCCTGGCGCATATGGGCGATCCGCCAGTCGGCCGGGAGCAGACAATCCCCGGAATCAGGCGTCAACTCACCCAGCAGCAAGGCGAACAAAGTGGATTTACCGGCGCCATTGGCGCCGACCAGACCGGCTTTGTGGCCGGCGTGCAGGGTCAGCTCGGCGTCTTCTAGCAGACGTTGCGGGCCACGCTGTAAAGTCAGGTTCTGAAGTCGGATCATAATGGCGGCGGAGTCTACCAGCTTCCCTCTCAACTGGCGCGAATTGCACTATGCAGACTGACCTGTGGAATTACTGTTTGAACCTCTATGCCCGACCTGGGGTGGAGCAGGCCTGCCTGCAATTGCAGGACCAGGGTGTGGATGTGTGTGTGCTGCTGTGTGCAGCCTGGCTTGAGGAGCGCGGCGTGGCCTTCGACAAGGCGCGCCTTGGGCAACTGAATGCCTGTGCCGGACCCTGGCAGCACGAAGTGGTTCAGCCGTTGCGACAACTGCGAACACGCTGGCGCGAAGCAGCCGCGCACGACGATGCACTGGCGACGCTGCGCGTGCAGGTCAAGGCATTGGAGCTGGAGGCCGAACGGATGTTGTTGCGGCGCCTGGAATCCGTGACTCAGGGCTGGTCGAAAACGCAATCGCAGGATACCTGCGCCTGGCTGCAGAAGATGACGGTCGATGCCGGTCACCCTGATTGCGACGCGCTGCATACGCTGCGCGTCGCAATCAATCGCGCTTAAGAAGCGCTGGCTGGGGTCGTAGCCGAGTTTGTAGCGGTTACCGGAGTTGACGCCGGGGTTGTAGCGGGTGCCGCGGCGGCGGACGTCACGGCGGGCTTGGCCGGAGC